>CAKUDT010000024.1 GCA_934645125.1 uncultured Eggerthellaceae bacterium | reverse complement strand
CTCTTGCAGCGGCTGCCTTCGTTCTTATTGTCTACGAAATTCTTGCCGAGTCGTTGGTGTCGCTGTTTATCGCCGATGCCGAGTCCGTTGCCTTCGGTGCCGCGTTTCTACGTCTGCGCATCCTGGCATTGCCGGCTATCGTGCTGGAATTCGCGCTGAACTCGGCATTTCAGGCAACAGGCAGCTCTAAGCAATCTTTGATTGTATCCGTTCTAAGGAAAGGAACGTTTGACCTTCCCCTTATGGTCGCGCTGAATGCTACCTGGCCAGTATATGGCCTCATGCTTGTGCAGCCCATCATGGAATCTGTTACGGCTTTAACAGCTGTCACGCTCTGGGTGCGTCTGGGCCACCGCAATGCGAAAAAAAGAAGGGAAGGCGCTGCTCAGCTACCAGCAATTGCCTAGGTTCGAATGCGCAAAAAAGCGCAAACAGGGATGTTAAGAATGCGCTGGCGGACTACCGCTCCGAACAGCCGTATTCAGAAACATACAAAAAGAATGGATAGGAGAAAAGCATGAAAATCTTGGATCGACGGAGATTTCTCCAAATTGCAGGACTCACCGCGCTTGGCGCTACTGCGGGTCTTGCGGGCTGCAGCGAGAACAGAAATGCGGCAGGCACTTCGACATCGGACGCCACGTCCTTGGCCGGCACCACATCGAATGATGCTGCGTCAGCGGCTTCTGCATCGGCATCTTCCTCACAAGCGAATCCCGCAACCGCGGACGGTTCTTCGCTTGTGCTCGTGTTCTCTCGCGCCGGCGAAAACTATGGTGTGGGCACCGTGGAAGTGGGCAACACCATGGTGCTTGCGCAAATGATTGCAGAAAAAACTGGAGCCGATTTGTTCGAAATCGAGCGCGCAAAGCCTTATCCCGAAGCATACAACGCATGTTGCGATGAATCACTTGAAGAGAAGAACGCCGGGGTGCGTCCCGAGCTGGCAGCAATGCCGGACATTTCGGGCTACAACACTGTGTACCTGGGCTTTCCGTGCTGGTGGGGAGACATGCCCATGCCGGTATACACGGCAATCGATGCCCTTGATTGGAACGGTAAGACAATCTGTCCGTTCAGCACGCATGCGGGTAGCGGCGAGGCCGGCATGTTCGCTACCGTCGCGCGAAGATGCACGGGAGCAACGGTGATGGACGGCCTTACCGTGGCGGGCACCACTGCTCAAAACGACCGGACCACCGCAGAGTCGCAGGTAGACAGCTGGCTTGCAAGTTTAAGCTAGGAAGCGAAGAGATTGGATAATAAAATGAACCAGAATCTTGACAGAAGGACTTTTTTGAAGGGATCAATCGTGCTCGGCGCAGGAGCCGCTCTTGGCCTTGCGGGTTGTGCGTCGCAGTCGGCCACAAGCTCGGCCGCGGATGAACCCGTCCAAACCTCGGCATCGCGCGATTCAAACACAGCGGCAGATACGACAGTGGCTGCATCGGGCGCCTACAACCTGTCGTTCGATCTGGCTGCCCGCACGGTGACGCTCAACAACGGCGTTGCAATGCCTGTGTTGGGCATTGGCACCTATATCCTATCGAGTGACCAGGCCGAAGAGTCGGTCTACGCGGCACTCATGGCTGGCACGCGCCTTGTTGACACCGCGCGCATCTACGGAAATGAAGATGGCGTGGGGCGCGGCATCGCACGCGCCGGCGTGCCACGTGACGAAGTGTTTTTGACCACGAAGCTGTGGACCGCCGATTTTGCGAATGCGGCGGCCGCAATCGACGGGTCATTGCAGCGCCTGGGCCAGGATTATGTTGACCTCATGTTGCTGCATCACGAAGACGAAAACGACGAGGACGCCTACCGCGCCATGGAAGATGCCGTGGCGGCTGGTAAGATCCGCTGCATCGGCATTTCGAATTTCTACGAGAGCGGTTTCGCGCGCATGCTTGACATGGCTTCCATTCCGCCTGCCGTGCTGCAGAACGAGACGCAGCCTTACTTCCAGGAAGGCAGCGTGAAGGCGGCTATCGCCGGAGCTGGCACGGTGCTTGAGTCGTGGTTCCCGCTGTGTGGCAAGGCTGATTGTCGCACCCTCTTTACCGACCCGGTTATCGCTGAAGTAGCTGCCAATCATGGAATCTCTCCTGCTCAAGCGGTTATTCGTTGACATCTGCAGTCGGGCAACATCTGCATTCCCGGTTCATCGAATCCTAATCATATCCGCGAGGATGCCGACGTATTCGGGTTTAGCCTGACTGCCGATGAAATGGCCGTCATTGACGCGCTTGACCGCAACCAGCGTTATGCTTCGTACTAGGGAAAGGATTTTCTCTGTGAAGAGCCGCAACTTGATAGTCGTTGCCGCGTATGACCCAGCGAAGAGTGCCCGTGGGAGGCAAACGGCATGAGAAGGGTTCCCGTTGTGATAGATGCGGCGCTCGTCGGGCTACTTGTCGCCGTAATGGCAACGGCTCTTGTGCAGGCGACGCCGCACGAGTATTTGGGAGTGGCCTTGTTTGCCGCCGTCGTGGCTCATGTCATCTTGAAACGGCGCCACATCAAGGCACTCCTCCGAGGTCGCCCCAATGCGGTTCGCACGCTGCGCCTTATTGCTATTGTGGGACTGATCGTATGCGTTGCTGGGCAGCTGGCGAGCGCCCTTGTTCTCTCGAAGTTCGCCTTTGGCTTCTTGCCTGCCTTGCCGGGAGCCTCCCTTGCGCGCCGAATCCACATGTTGTGCTCGTACTGGGGGTTCGCAATCGCGTTTGCCCATGTTGGACTGCATGTCAAGGGTCTTGGGCGACTCATGCGTGTTGGAAGCACGCGCACCGCACCAGGCACGTTGCGTTATGCCATCTAGGCATGTCGCTTCTTGTTCGTGGCGGTCGCCTACTTCGGTGTGTATTCCTTCATCCAGCTTGACTTCGCAGCCTACCTGTTTGACAGAGTTCAGTTTGCATTTGCCGACTTCAGCGCGCCGATCGATCTTTTGCTGATGAACTATGCGTCCATCGCGGTGCTGATCGGCGGCTTGTTTCATTCTCTGCGTGCGGCGCTGGAAGCGTCTAAGAAAAATTGACACCTCGAGCAGCTGACAGCTCTTTGTCGCAAGAGGCAATCCGCGGTTATGAATCGCACCAGGGAAACGTAATTTAAAGCACAAGCAAAACTGCCGAAACAAATCGCAGACAAGCCCTTCTTTCTCAGCAGGTCAGAAAAGCAAACCTGCGTGCGGACATCGCGCAAAGCTAGGCAAAAAAGCGGCAAACGCGCTGCCGTGCGCATGCGATTGCTATAGTTTTCTTCGGCGAGCACCAAGAGAGACGAACCAACGCGAGCATCGGCGCAAACCGCATATAGTGCGCACCCCCACCCGAAATGCATCGGGAACTTTATGGTGCGTCTCTCGTGTCGCCTTCAACTGCACTGTCAAGGTAGTTTTTGCCACTTAGAAACTACCCGAGAATCGGATACACTATGTCAGTAACTTCTTTAACGTTTCTCTTTGTTTTTCTGCCCATCACGATTGTCGCATATTATGCCGCTTGCTTCATCGGAAGAAACCGTAGCGGGAATCGCTCTGCCGCTAAAGCGTTGCTTCTGGTGGCAAGCATTATTTTTTATTCGTTATCAGCACTTGAATTTATCCCGCATCTGCTTGTATTAACGGGCATCGTTTATATATTGGCGCGCGTTGTGCAAAACAAAAAGGGAATGCCCCGTAAAGCGATTACCGCAATCGGAATAATCGCAAACGTTAGCTTTCTAGCTTTTTATAAATACTTCGATTTTTTCGGCGCGCTTTGCTCGTGGCTTTTCAAAACGCCCTTCACTAGCTTTGGAATTTTACAACCGTTAGGTATTTCGTTTTTGGTATTTTCCTTGATTTCGTATCTGATTGATGTGCATCGCGGCACCATAGCAGCAGATAAAAACCTGATAAACGTGCTGCTTTGGTCTTTCTTTTTCGCGAAAATCGCCGCTGGTCCTATTGTTCGCTATGCGCAGATGTACCGCACAGATCAGGCGATGCAGGATATTCCTTGCGTGGACGAAATAGCCGCAGGTGTACGGCGTTTCGTTATTGGACTGGGTAAAAAAGTCATACTGGCAAACACGCTCGGACTAACAGTCGATAAGATTTTTTCAGCTCAAATAGATGGCATCAGCACACCAGTCGCCTGGATTGGCATCATTTGCTACACCTTCCAGATTTATCTCGATTTTTCGGGATATTCCGATATGGCATTGGGCGTAGCGCGCATGCTGGGATTTCGTTTCGAAGAAAACTTCAATTACCCTTATGCGGCGCGCACCGTAGGCGAATTTTGGCGACGTTGGCACATCTCTTTGTCATCGTGGCTGCGCGATTACCTGTACTTTCCCCTTGGAGGAAGCCGGCGCGGGAACGTGTACGTCAACTTGATTGTTGTGTTTCTTGTTTCGGGGCTGTGGCACGGAGCGTCTCTGCATTTTGTGGCATGGGGTGCCTGGTGGGGGCTTTTCATGGTAATCGATCGAGCTTATCGCGTGCATGTTGCGCCAAGGCATGCGCTTCCCACTTGGCTGACCTGGTTTTTCACTATGAGCGTTGTCGTATTAGGATGGGTGATTTTTCGTGCAGAAAGCTCTACCCAAGCGGTTTCATACCTGCTTAATCTTGTGGGAATTGGCGCTGATCCTACCTTTCCCTGGGGCGTACGATACTACTTGGATAATCGCACGATCACCTTTCTTGCAGCATCCTTGTTGCTGTCTACGCCGCTATTCAAAAGCCTCGAGAGGCGTTACGAGAACACCCCTGTGTGGCAAGCGTGCCGCATGATAGGCACGCCCATACTGTTTCTTGCATCGATAATGTTCATCATGAACGCAGATTACAGCCCGTTTATGTACGCTCAGTTCTAAGGAGCAAGCAGTGAAAAGAACGTCGCTTTGCAATAAAATTACGCTCACCCTTATGGCTCTGTGCATATGCGCGCCTCTTGCTTTGACCAACACTTCAACAAACTTATTTCTTGATACCGACAATCGCTACGCCGAAGAAATACCGTCATTCGAAGAACTCAGCAAAAGAGTCAACGCGATTTTAGGCATTCCGGATAACTCAGGTGCGGAACAGACGGAGGCAAGCGAATCGCCTCGCCTCAATACGGAACCGTTCGATGAGCCAGCGTCCAGAGCAGAAGGCGCGAATACCAGCGAAGGCAATGGGGGAGAATCGCAAGAAGGCGCGCCCACCAGCGAAAAGATCGTAATCGATACAGAAGTCGCAGACGAAGAGGCATCAAGCGAAACATTCGCAAACAATGCTCTTGCCCGCACAACAAGCCTTCTTGACAACGCGCAAGCAGCAATGGACAAAATTACATCTCACGCCGAAAATTACCTGATGGATCGCATTGGATTCAGAAGCGAAGCAATGACCGCCTACATTCTGGGAAACGATATTGCGTTCCATATCATGACGCACCCCGATTACGATTATGGACTGGATGGGCACTTGTTTCATGCTTACGACTTTTACGTTGCACCCGACGATTATCTTGATCTGTATGCCAACTACGTTGTTATGCTGAGCGATTATTGCAAACAGCGCAACATCCCCTTCCTCTACGTAAACACGCCCAGTAAAGAGTTCGTCTACGACGACCTTGTTCCCGATTATGTTCCCTTGCGCAAGAACGTCTTTGACACCATTCAACCTCTGATTGATTCAGGCGGCGTGGAGTACCTTGATTTAACCGATTGCCTAAGACAAGCTCGAGAAGAAGGCACCGAGGTTTTCAATCGATTCTTCGACACGGGACATTTCAATACCGATGGAGCGTTCATAGCGTCAAATGCTATCCTGCAACGACTGGCAGAGCTGGGCGTAAATGTTGAGCAAGCTGACTTAAGCGATTATTACATCAGCCAGGATCACTACACGCATCTGCCCGCCTCGGCATATCCCCTTGACATCGATGTTGATCGCTACCTGCATATCGATGATGGAACACAAGCCGTTGATCAGCCCGAATATAAACGCGACCTTGAAGTAAGCGACTATTCGACCGATGTCTGGAATTGGACGAACCCAACGGTAGACAACAATGCACGGCTGCTCATGTTCCAGGGAAGTTATTTTTGCTCGCAAGGAACATCGCTGTACCATCAGTTTTCCAATGCAGCTTTAGTGCGTGCGTACGTCAACGTATTGAATGCAGCGTATTATATCGATGTGTTTCAGCCCAATGTTGTGGTGTTTGAAGCTGCGGATTACACCATTCGCGACGGCTATTACAATAGCGAAGACCTGGAACGTGTCGATTTGCCACCTGTTTTTTCCAGCACCTTTGACCCGAATGATTTTACCTTGATCGCCGCACCGGAATCTGCTGCACCGGAGTCCGCGCTCTTATTTGACCCGGAAAGCGCCGTGACGAATTTTTCCCTTCCATACGATGCCAGCAGCCTTGACTACGCTTATGCGCAAATGAATGGAAAGACGTACGAATGCGTTGTTCGCGAAAACGACATTTTCTGGGGCGTCGATACGAAAACGCTCACCGAAAGTCAGCAAGCCATAATCTATCTTGTGAAAAGCGATGGAACACTCGAAAAATTCCCCCTTGAAATTGCAGCCGTGCACTAGAAGAAGCGCATAGTGAAAACAGCACCGCCACCAGGCGCGTTCGCGGCATCAAGTGCAGCGCCCATAAGGTGGGCTGCCGTCTGAGCAACAGCAAGCCCAATACCAAACTGGCCGCCTTTGCCTTTATAGCAACGCTCGAAAACATGAGGAAGGTCTTCGCTTGCAATGCCGGGACCATCATCCGCTACAACAACCGAAACGCCACCCTGATCTGCGAACACGCGAACTGTAACCGCGTTTTTCGCATAACGGACCGCATTGCTCAGCAAATTGTCCATCACCTTGCTGAAAAGCTCTTCGCTGCCTTGGACGGTAACAGATTGGCTATTGGAATCGACTTGAATCGCGACCCCTGCAGCATCCGCCGCGCCGCGCGCCCGCTCAATGCATTCGCGTGTCACTGCGCACACATCAATATCGTGCAGCTCCCGCGCCTCTTTTGTGCAATCGAGTCGAGAAAGCGTAAGCAGCCCGTCAACTGCGCTGCCCAAACGCGCGCTTTCTTCCTGAATGATACGGGCTGCCTGATCGGGAGGGTTGAAAACGCCCATCTCGATTCCTTGTGCATAACCGCCAATCGACATAAGCGGACTTCGCAGTTCATGCGAGACGTTCTGAAAAAAGCGCTTCTGCGTGTCTTCCGCATACGCAAGGCGCGCCGACATATCATTCATGGCACACCTAAGCTGCTCCAACTCGGTAACGTTCAAGTGCGGCTCAATGGGAGAAAAATCGCCTTCGCCAATGCGTCCTGCCTCTTCGCACAAGCGCTGCATAGGTCGTGTGATCCGACGCGTAGCAAACCAGAGAGCTGCAAAAGCGACAATCGCAAGCGCAAGCGCAATAAGGAAAACATATATTGTTGCGCGACCAACCCATTCTCCAATGCTTGACGTGGGGCAATACGTAATAACGTACCGTAGCGGCTGGGCATTTGCGGGGGCGTTATACACGCACGCAAGATACATGCCGGAATCGCCGGCATCAAGTACAAATGTGCCATCATCGGAGATAGCAGAAGCGTCTTGTCCCGCCAGGCGCTCAGAGAAAAGCCGGGCGAGCGGTTGAACGTTTGCCCGCTGCTGCTCATTTCGCGGATACACGACTCTCATCTGCTGAGATAGCACCAACAAACGAGCATTTCCTCCTAACTGCGAGGCAGTAACACCAGCGGAGAAAAGAAAACTCGAAGTAGATTCTCCCGTTTCGCCTTCAATACTTGCGGATTCTTCGGCAAGATTATCTTTCAGAAGCGGCGCAATTTGCTCTTGTAACGCCGCGAGTTCTTTTTGGGCCTGCGAATATGCATACTGGTTCGCGCACTGGTAGAACACCACGCACAATAAAACCGGCAGCACCGCCAAAGCGATGGCAACAGGAATCAAAACGCGAGAAAAAACGGTACGCATCAGCGAACCTCGGATTCAGAATTGTCTGCGCCGCGCTGTGCAGACAATTTGCCGTCAAGTGAAAGACGGAATCCGTAACCCCATACCGTTTCCACATGCACGACACTATCTGCCGCACGTAATTTACGACGCAAGCGTTTTACCAGGTCATCAGCGGCGCGCGTTTCCGCATTCCAATCAATCCCCCAGATTTTCCTGAGCAGTTCCTCGCGCGGAACCGCTTTATCTTGGTGCTCGATCAAGTACAGCAGAAAATCGAACTCTGCAGGCGTAAGCGCAAACGGCTTGCCATCCAAGAAAGCATCGCGACGGTCGGGACACATTTCCAGCGAACCGAACGAAAATGTTTTCGGATTACTTTCGGCTTTGACGCCAGACACGGCACCTCGCTTCGAGCGTCGCAAAAGCGCACCCACGCGAGCCACCAGTTCAAGCGGCAAAAATGGCTTAACCAAATAATCATCGCTTCCCAAAGTAAGGCCCGCAATTCGGTCGTAGGGGGTATCCTTTGCGGAAACAATGATAATGGGCAGATCGGGATTCTTCTTACGCAACACACTCAACGCACTCAAGCCATCAAGGCCCGGCATCATAATGTCCAGTATCACTAAGTCGGGAACACTTTTATCGTATGCATCCAAAAGCGACTGCGCATCGGCAAACGACGTTGCCTCGTAGCCGCTTTGCGAAAGAAAGGCTGTCATAAGCGTGCGAATATTCTCTTCGTCATCGGCAAGATAAATGCGCGCTTTCGTTTGCGGTTGAGCATCTATCTGCATGTTCGTTTCTCACTTTCTCTTTAAGTGCATCTAAAAAAGCATTTTAGTGCGCGCGATGCATTTTTCGTTCGAAAACATTTTCTGCATTGCTTCTTTGCTGCGAAAGACTGCCACATATTTGCCACATGTTAACCGTAGAAACGCCACTGCCGTCCGAACTACAGTTAGTACCCAAATCGAACCGCCACCATCAAGCGGACCGCATCGAGAACAGGAGCAATCATGAAAAAACCTCAAGCGGCAGCAAGCATTCTTCTTGCCTCAACCCTTGCTTTTTCCGCTCTGCCTTGTTTGCCCACCACAGCGTTTGCGCAAACATCGTTCGAGCATAGCAGCTTTATTGAGACCGAACAGCCAGAACTTACGCCTGAAACGAAAGAGCTCATCTCAAAGTACCAAAGAAACCCCACGCAGGAAAACTATTTGAATCTGCGCGCAATTGTTATTGCAAACTACGATGACGTTTTGGCGCGCAAGGAAGAAAAACTGGCCAGCCTGAAGGCGGAAACCGCAGGTAAACCCGGCGGAGATGAGATTGTGGCCGAAATGGAAGACATTGTGCAAGACATGTACGCCACCTATTGGAATCGAATCAATAGCAGCATGCTGCGTTTTACCGATTCGCGCCTGTTGCAGTGGAAGACCAGCAACGCAGCAAACTACGATTTCATTCCCGTAATGGGAGCGGGCGAAAGCGTCTACGTGAGCCGCACGCCTGTAACGAATGAGCAGTACGCGCAATATCTGCAGGCCACCGGCGCGAAAGCGCCCGAAAATTGGCTAGACGGAAGCTATCCGGAAGGCGAAGCCGATTTGCCCGTAAACTACGTTTCCTATGCCGACGCTCAAGCTTATTGCGCATGGCTCACCCAGCAAGATGGCATCAACACGTATCGATTGCCCAACGAAAGCGAATGGGAGCTGGCAGCAGGCCATATGCCGAAAGACGCCGATTTCAACTGCGGTATCAGCGATGGCCGCATGTCTGTAACGCAGTTCGAAGGCATCACGCGCGGAGCCCACGGTGCGCTTGATTTCTGGGGCAACGTATGGGAATGGACATCTACGGCACGCAATGATGAATCAACCTTGGGCGTAAAAGGCGGCGCCTGGAATTCCGAGCGCACGGATTGCCGCACCGAGAACCGCAAAGAAGGCCGCGACGCCACACAAGGGTACGAAGACGTAGGTTTCCGCGTGCTGCAAATTCTCAACGGAGAAGAACCTGAGCAGAAAGTTGAACTTGCAACGCTCGAAGCACCACTTGTTTCTATTGATCACGTGACCGACACCAGCATCACGCTAAGCTGGGAACCGGTAAAGGGAGCTACCGAGTACCAACTCTTTGAATACTTTGAGGATACGGGGCTTATCGACATGCTGGGTACAACAACAGACACATCTACAACCATGGATAACCTTGAACCGAACAGCACGCACAGCTATATCGTGCAGCCCATTTCGTATGTGGAAATTGCAGATAACGTTTCTGCCGAAAGCAAAATCACAGCAACATGTGGCAAGAATTTGGGCGGCAACGAAGAAGGCGAAGCAACTGACGGAGAAGGGTCCGGCGAAAGCGCAGGAGAATCGCCAGCTGGAAAATACGAGAACATCGATCTTGAATACGGGTCGCTAAAGCTTATCAACGCCGGTGGTTTGAACTGCTGGCTCTATGCTCCCGGCCCCATAGAAAGCGATACCGTGCCATTGGTAGTGTATCTTCACGGTGTTACGGGCAAAAGTGACGACCCGAACGATGTGCTTACCGCCGATGGTCTGGGAAAATATCTCTCTTCCGGCGAGTTGGGAAATATCGAGGCATATGTGCTGCTTCCCCAGCTTCCCGCAGATGCGAAGGATTGGGTTTCGTGCAACGACAACGTTGTCAATGCTGTATCGTTTGTGTGCGAAAACTACCCCATTGATGCCGACAACATCAGCCTGACTGGATTCAGCATGGGCGGTACGGGCACGTGGGCAATTGGCGCTATGAACACCGATCTGTTTAGTCGCATTGCTCCCTGCGCTGGTAGCGTGCGCGGGAAAAAGGAGATGCGCGATGCCTTGCGCAATACCCCTATCTGGTCTTTTGTAGGAGAAAACGATGATGTGGTAAAGCCTGATTCTTCGATTGACTTTATCAATAAGCTCTCAAGGGTTAACTCTAACGCTCACATCATTGTATTGCCAGAAGCCGACCACGTTTCCGTTGCTGAACTTGCTTACCAGGAAAACGGCAGCGATCTTCTTTCGTGGCTTATTGGCAAATAGCAGAGAAGGCGACTTGTTGCCGCGTCCAATGTCAACTCCCTGTTAAATCCAAGAAACGAAACGCGCGAAAGTAGGAGCTTGGTAGGAACAATAGAACATCAATCAAGGGTGTAGTGCTACAATCTCTCTGGTAAAAGGCGCAAGGTGATAGAAATTGTATCACCTTGCGAAATTTTTTGCAGTCTAGCTTGTTCGATGGGAGATTCAACTAGCATGAAAAGAATTGTTCTACGCAAAGCGACAAGCGTCGCGCTCTCCGTGGTGCTTGCATGCGGCCTTTTGCCAGCACCGGCAGTGGCCGATACCGCCCAAGAGGCGGAGTCCGGCTACGGCAGTAGCCCTGCAGTGGGTCAAGCGGCAACGGCAGCCTCTGACGATGTTGCAGCCGCAAAAGGGGAGGACAGCTCCTCCGACAGCAATGCCGCCGAAACGGATGGCACCGTGACAGGACGTGATGAACTGCTTGAACCCAGTGCGGAAGCGCCCGCAAACGGTGATAGCGCCGCACCTGAGGCGGCACCCGCAAGCGAAGCACCCACCGAAAACGGTGCAAGCACGTTTGCCCTTACTAGCACCTTAAGCGATGGCGCGCAAGCAGACAACGGCTACTGCGGCACCACGGACAACGGCGGCGATGGCAAGAATAT
>CAKUDT010000023.1 GCA_934645125.1 uncultured Eggerthellaceae bacterium | reverse complement strand
ACCGTGCACAACGCCCGCGGCTCCGCCTTCGGATTGCATTTCGCACACTTCAACCGTGGTGCCGAAAATGTTTTTCTTGCCCTGAGCTGCCCATTGATCAACGTAGTCGGCCATAGGGCTCGAAGGCGTAATGGGGTAAATGCCTGCAACTTCCGTGAATGCATAGGAGACATATGCTGCCGCATTGTTGCCATCCATGGATTTAAGTTCTCTTGCCATACATCCTCTCCTTAGATAGGGGTGTTGCGCTGCAGTAAGGCTTCACATTGTCATAAATATAGCAAGGTGCGTGAGCGTAGCGGCAATGCGCTTCGCAAAGCGCATGCAAATTGATGCACCTCTCTCGCGCTCATGATACCGTGCGCCACGGCTTTTTCACGCAAGGATTACCCCATCTGCGCTATAGCGTGCCTCAACGGCGAAAAAAATTGGCCCCCTTCCTAGAAGAGAGCCAATTTCAAGTTTTGCTTTTCAGCGATGCCGCTGCCGCACGCAAAAAAAGGACTGCTTGCGCAAACCTTCGCGGGACTTTTACAGACCCAAGCGCGCCTTTACGTCAACGTAAACTTCCTTCGGATCGCGATCGCCGTCAACGGAGACCAGCTTATCGCAGCCGCGATAGTAATCGATCAACGGAGACGTGGAAGTTGCGTACACGTCAAGACGATTGCGAACCGTTGCCTCGTTATCGTCGTCGCGCTGATACATTTCGCCACCGCACTTGGGGCATACGGCATCGGCAGCGGTGCCAATGTAGCCGCACTCCTTGCACATGCGACGAGAGCACAAACGATTGATGATGACTTCGGGAGCAACGTCGATAAGCAACGCAGCATCCAGGGGACGATTCAGGTCGGCCATCATTGCCTCCAGCGCCACCGCTTGCGTGGTGGTGCGGGGGAAACCATCCAGAATGACGCCCTTTTGGGTGTCGGGCTGCTGGAAACGCTCGCGCATCAGGTCGATAATCAAATCATCGGGAACCAAATCACCCGCGTCCATGTAGCCTTTAGCCTTCAAACCGAGTTCGGTTTGATCTTTCACGGCAGCGCGCAGAATGTCGCCCGTGGAGATGTGCGGAATACCGAATTCTTCAACCAGAAAAGCAGCTTGCGTACCCTTGCCGGCACCGGGAGCGCCGAGAAGAACAATATTCATGCCTTTCCTCCCCTAACTTAAAGAAACCGTCTACTTAAAGAAACCGTCGTAGTTGTACTCACGCAACTGCGAATCGACTTTCGCCATGGTATCCAGGGCAACGCCAATCATAATCAAAATGGACGTACCGCCGAATGCCTGCACCAGGTTGTTGCCCGTGAAGAAGAAGATGATCGTAGGCACAACAGCAATTGCCGCAATGAACACGCCGCCAGGCAGCGTGATGTGGCGAATAACGCTGCGAATGTAATCAACCGTTGCT
This sequence comes from uncultured Eggerthellaceae bacterium, assembly GCA_934645125.1. Taxonomy (GTDB): domain Bacteria; phylum Actinomycetota; class Coriobacteriia; order Coriobacteriales; family Eggerthellaceae; genus CAKUOV01. The sequence goes on along the minus strand of CAKUDT010000023.1, from coordinate 10,529 downwards.
TTACCAGGACGAATGCCCGGGATAAAGCCGCCCTGCTTCTGAATATTGCTTGCGGTGTCTTCGGGATTGAACACCATGCTGGTGTAGAAGTAAGCGAAGAACACGATAAGCAGAATCGTCAGAATCCAGTTGATCCAGCCCGTAGAGATTGCATCGGCAAACGTAGTCAACCAACCTACGTTAAACAATGCAGCCAACTGAGCCGGGAAATACAAAATGCAGCTTGCGAAGATAATGGGGATAACACCCGCGGAGTTAACCTTCAGCGGAATGTAGGTGGACTGGCCACCCATCATCTTACGTCCAGCAACACGGCTTGCATACTTCACCGGGATACGGCGCTGTGCGCGCTCGACATAAATGATCAACGGAATGATGACCAAGATAATGGCAAGCGTCAAAACGGTAACCGCAATGCCCATGCCCGGATCGTTGTTCGTGCTGACGGAAGAGAAGATTGCAGACGGCACGCGGGAAACAATGCTCACAAAGATGATAAGAGACATACCGTTGCCCACACCACGCTGGGTGATAAGTTCACCCATCCACATGATGAATGCTGTGCCAGCAACCAGTGTAAATACAACCAAGAAGTCGGAAAGAAGTTCCGGAACTTCACTCGAGAAGGTGACACCATAAGCAGCCGATTTGAAGAGCAACAGGTAACCAATAGCGTTGATCAGGCCCAAACCCAAGGTCAGATAACGAGTCACCTGGGTAATCTTTTTACGGCCGGTTTCACCTTCACGTGCCCAGTTACCAACAGCAGGAATAACCGTCTGCATCAGCTGCATAATAATAGATGCAGTGATGTAGGGCATGATGCCCAGCGAGAACACGGAGAAGTTCGACAATGCGCCACCAGTAAACAGGTCAAGCATTGCCATGGAAACGCCCGAATTCTCAAAGGACACGGCGAACTCATGGAACGGAATGCCCGGAACAGGCACATACGAGCCAAAACGGTACAACGCAAGGATAGCGAGCGTGAAGAGAATCTTCTTACGCAGCTCGGGAACCTTGAATGCGTCAACAATCGAGCTTAGCAAGGCGCTTCAACCTTTCCTCCAGCTGCTTCAATCTTCGCCTTAGCGGAAGCAGAAACTTTGTCAACTTTAACGGTCAGAGCCTTGGTAATTTCACCGTCGCCCAGAACCTTAACCAACGCATCTTCATGCTTGATAATGCCAGCAGCCTTCAAACTTGCGCCATCGACAACTGCACCTGCTTCGAATTTTTCTTCCAAACGAGCAACGTTCACCGGCAGGTACTCAACACGGTTGATGTTGGTGAAGCCGGGGAGTTTAGGAAGACGACGAGCCAGCGGAGTCTGGCCGCCCTCAAAACCGTTGCCCTTACCGCCACCAGCACGGGACTTCTGACCATTCATACCACGGCCAGCAGTCTTACCATGACCAGAACCGCTACCACGGCCAACGCGCTTGCGAGAATGACGAGAGCCCTCTGCAGGTTGCAAATCTTTTAATTCCATGTTCAAAACTCCTTTTTCGCTTTGCGAATGCTTCTGCATTCGTGCTGGCAGCTCGCCGCCAGCCAACTTCCTTTATACATGCACATGCGTTGCATGCCTAAATCGACGCATGCAACGCATATTGTACACTAACGAGAATAATATGTTTCGTTAATTTGCATCCAGACGATAAGATTAAATCTCTTCGACCTTAACCAGATGCTTAACCTTGAAAATCATGCCGCGAACGCTGGGATTGTCAACTTTCTCAACGGTGCGACCGATTTTGCCCAGGCCAAGAGCTTTCAGGGTCAGACCCTGATCCTTCGGACGGCCGATGGTGCTCTTGATTTGCGTAACGCGAAGCGTCTTCTCTGCCATGATTATGCCTCCTTGGTGCCGAAGATCTTTGCAACGGAAACGCCACGACGAGCAGCAACTTCCTGCGGAGTCTCCATGAGCTTAAGGCCTTCTGCAGCTGCCTTCACAATGTTCAGGCAGTTGTCGGTGCCCAGAGACTTGGTGATGCAGTTCTTAACACCAGCAAGCTCCATGACGGCACGAACAGGGCCACCGGCCATAACACCGGTACCAGGCAGAGCCGGCTTCAGCAGAACGCGGCCAGCGCCATATTCGCCCATGATCTCGTGGGGCAGCGTGCCCTCGGGAGTCAAAGCAACCGAGAACATGTTCTTCTTTGCGTCCTCGACGCCCTTCTTGATAGCGTTCGGCACTTCAGCGGACTTGCCCATGCCAACGCCAACATGACCCTCTCCGTCGCCTACAACGACCAGAGCGGTGAAAGCCATGCGACGGCCACCCTTAACGGTCTTGGAAACGCGGTTGATGTAAACCACGCGTTCCTGGAGCTCAGGAGCCCCGGCATTTTCTTGCTTGTTATTGCGAGCCATAGCTTCCTTCTCTCCTTAGAATACCAGACCTGCTTCACGGGCAGCTTCGGCCAGAGCCTTCACGCGACCGTGATACAGGTTGCCACCGCGGTCAAACACGATGGTCGTAATGCCAGCTTCAATGGCTTTCTTGCCAACGATTGCGCCGAATTCCTTAGCGCCTTCAATGTTGGCACCGTTCTTACCGGTAGCCTTGAAGTCAGCGCCCAGGGTGGAAATGCCCAGAAGCGTTTTGTTCTGAGTGTCATCGACGAACTGAACGTAAATGTTAGAATTGCTGCGGGTCACGCACAAACGCGGACGAGCTGCAGTGCCGGAAATCTTGCCGCGAACACGACGATGGCGACGACGCAAACCGGCTTGCTTTTTCTGAAGTTTATTCATGATAATCCCTTCAATCAGATACCGTTATGCGTTAGTCCTTGCCAGCTTTGCCGGCCTTACGACGTACATTCTCGCCCTCGTAGCGAATACCTTTGCCCTTGTAAGGCTCAGGCTTGCGCCACTTGCGAATGTTAGCGGCAACCTGACCAACTTGCTCTTTGCTGATGCCGGAAACGATGATCTCAGTCTGAGAGGGGCACTCGAACGAAATGTTCTCGGGGCACTCAATCAGAACGGGATGAGAGAAGCCGAGCTGCATTTCCAGGTCATTGCCCTTCTTAGCAGCACGATAACCAACGCCGACCAGCTGCAGCTTCTTAGAGAAGCCAGTTGACACGCCTTCAACCATGTTGTGCAGAAGGGTGCGGGTCAGGCCGTGCAGGCTCTTGGCCTCACGGGAGTCATCCGGACGCTCAACGGTGAGCACGCCATCGTTGAGGGAAATAGTGAGCATTTCAGCGAACGTGCGAGTAAGCTGACCCTTGGGGCCCTTTACCGTAACCGTTGCGCCATCGATGGTAACTTCAACGCCAGCAGGAACGGCGATGGGCATCTTACCGATACGTGACATATCTTATCCCTTCCCTTTCCTACCAGATGTAAGCGATGACTTCGCCACCGATACCCTTGATGCGAGCATCGCGGTCGGCCATTACGCCTTCGCTCGTGGAAATAATTGCGGTACCCAAACCACCCAGAACGCGGGGCAGCTCGTCCTTGCCGGCGTAAATACGCAGACCAGGCTTAGAGATGCGCTTGATGCCACGGATGGTCTTGGATTTCTTGCTGTACTTGAGGGTGATTTCAAGCGTAGCGCGCGGCTCGCCCGGAATAACCTCATAGCCCGCAACGTAGCCTTCTTCAGCCATGATGCGAGCGATCTCGACAAGCTTTTTGCTCGACGGCATGGAAACCGTCTGCTTGCCAGCAGAGTTAGCGTTACGCACGCGCGTAAGCATATCTGCAATGGGGTCGGTCAGTGCCATTTGTTTTCTCCTTTGGTTCGTGATGAATCTCACCGGCGGTTCGTCGGCGCCCTTAACGCCTCCGCCTGCACGAGAGATACACCTTGCGTAATTGGGGAATCTTCTCTTACCAGGAAGCCTTGGTTACGCCGGGCAGTTCGCCTTTGTTGGCAAGTTCACGCAAGCAAACACGGCACAGGCCGAACTTGCGATAGTAAGAGCGAGGACGTCCGCAACGAGAGCAGCGATTATGCTGACGCGTAGAGAACTTCGGCTCGCGCTTCGCCTTGGCGATCATCGATTTCTTAGCCATTCAGTTCCTTCTTTCTTTATCCTCGACCCGCAGGGTTTTCCTGCGGGTTCAAGTTCCAAATTTTTGGGCGCTCTATTATAGCACTAGTTGTTCTTAAAAGGGAAGCCCAGTGCGGTGAACAGAGCCAATGCCTCAGCGTTATCCTGCGTGGAGGTCACGAAGGTGATGTCCATGCCACGAGTACGATCTACCTTATCGTAGTCGATTTCAGGGAAGATAAGCTGTTCGGTGATGCCCAACGAATAGTTGCCACAGCCGTCGAAGCTCTTCTTGGAAATACCGCGGAAGTCACGAACGCGAGGAAGTGCGATGGACAGCAGACGGTCCAAGAATTCCCACATGCGGTCGCCACGAAGCGTTACCTTGCAGCCGATTGCCTGTCCCTCACGAATGTGGAAGCCAGCGATGGACTTGCGAGCACGCGTCACGCAAGGCTGCTGACCGGTGATAACGCGAAGGTCAGCCATGGCGGCGTCGAGCAGCTTGGAGTCGCTCGATGCAGCGCCAACGCCCATGTTGATGACGATCTTCTCAAGCTTCGGGCAAGTCATGGGGTTGGTCAGTCCCAGCTCTTCAAGGAGCTTAGGAGCAACTTCGTTCTGATACTTTTCCTTCAAACGAGGAGCCATGGTTTCAATCCTTTCGATGATTTGAACACAGGATTTCTGACCCTGCGTCCCAGCGCGGTTTCCCCCGCTGGGTCATAAACAATTACAAAGCGAAAAGGCGCTTCCCTTGCGGATGCTCATAAGCGAAAAGGTTCACCTATGCGCGCTTTAGCACGCGCGGAAAACCCCAATCGCTAAAGAACCCGCTTGGGAAGCATTCGAGCAAATTCCTGCAGACGCGGATGTAGCCCTTCTTGCCTTCTTCACGCTTGCGAGAAACGCGCGTGGCTTCTTTGCAGTTCGGGCAAATCAGCATAACATTGGAAACGTGCAGCGGAGCTTCCATGGTGGAAATGCCACCCTGAGGGTTCTGCTGCGTGGGGCGCATGGCCTTCTTCATCATGTTGGCACCCTCAACAACAACGCGCTGAGTCTGGGGGATGGAGCGAAGAATCTTGCCTTCTTTGCCCTTGTCCTTGCCAGCGATGATCTTTACCAGATCGCCTTTTTTGACGTTCATTTTCATTCTCTATCCTCCTTACAGCGTTTCCGGAGCCAGAGACACGATCTTCATGTACTTCTTCTCACGCAGCTCACGAGCAACGGGGCCGAAGATACGAGTGCCCTTAGGAGCACCGTCTGCGCCAATTACGACGCATGCATTCTGATCGAACTTGATGTAGCTACCGTCGGCACGACGAACTTCCTTCTTCGTGCGAACGACAACGCAGCGGACGACATCGCCCTTCTTGATGTTGCCGTTAGGCTGAGCTTCCTGCACAGCGCAGATAATCACGTCGCCCAGACCGGCGTAACGACGCTTGGAACCGCCGATGACCTTGACGCAGCGAACACGACGAGCGCCTGAGTTGTCGGCCACGGTGAGCATGGTTTGCATCTGAATCATTATTCAAACCTACTTTCTCAATCACGAGTTTATGCAGCGAAGCACAAACTATTTGGCCTTCTCAACAATTTTCACAAGACGCCAACGCTTCATCTTCGACAGCGGACGAGTCTCCATAATCTGAACGGTATCGCCAACGCCGGCTTCATTCAGTTCGTCATGAGCATGGAGCTTCTTGGTGCTGGTCATCATCTTCTTGTAGATGGGATGAGGCTTACGCTCGGTAATCTTCACGACGATGGTCTTATCGTTGCTTGCGCTGACGACGACGCCCTGGCGCACTTTGCGGGAATTGCGTTCTTCACTCATTTGCAATCACACCTTTCCTTTAAGCGCTGATTTCACGGGCGCGCATCTCAGTTTGAATGCGAGCAATGTCTTTTTTAACTTGCTTGACACGAGCCGTGTTATCCAGCTGGCTCGTTGCCATTTGGAAGCGCAGATTGAACAGTTCAGCGCGCGCTTCCTTCAGCTTTGCCGCCAAGTCCTCAGCGGAAAGCTCACGGATTTCAGCTGCCTTCATGTTTATTCCTGCCCTTCTTCACGAGTGACGATCTTTGCCTTGATGGGCAATTTGTTGATTGCCAGACGAAGAGCCTCGCGAGCAACTTCTTCTTCAACACCGTCAACCTCGAACATGATGCGGCCGGGCTTAACCACGGCTACCCACTTCTCGGGGTTACCCTTACCAGAACCCATACGAGTTTCAGCAGGCTTCTGGGTGATGGGCTTGTCCGGGAAGATGGTGATCCACACGTGACCGCCACGCTTCATGTAACGAGTCATTGCAATACGAGCAGCCTCGATCTGGCGGTTAGTGATCCATGCGGGTTCAAGTGCCTGGATACCCCATTTGCCATGATTCAGACGAGTACCACCCTTTGCGTGGCCTTTCATGGAGCCACGCTGCACCTTACGATGCTTAACACGCTTAGGTACCAGCATTACTTAGCCCTCCTCTCACCACGATCGCGACGGGGACGGCTGGGGCGAGAACCACCCTCGAGTGCCGGATTCGGAGCCTTCTGACCAGGCATCTTGTCGCCCTGGTAGATCCAAACCTGAACACCAATGGAACCATAGGTGGTAACTGCGGTTGCAAAACCGAAGTCAATCTTCGCGCGCAGCGTGTGGCGGGGAACGCGACCTTCGCAAACCCACTCACGACGGCTCATCTCAGCGCCGCCCAAACGACCGGAGCACTGAATACGGATGCCCTTAGCGCCGCTCTTGCGAGCAGACTGGACAGCCTTACGCATAGCGCGACGGAAAGCAACGCGGCCCTCGAGCTGCTCAGCAACAGACTGAGCTACCAGGTTCGCATCAAGCTCCGGGCGCTTGACCTCAACAACTTCAACGGAAATCTTGCCGTCAACGAACTCGGCCAGTTCCTTGCGGAGCTGCTCGATTTCGGAGCCCTTCTTGCCGATAACCACGGCAGGACGAGCGGTGGTGATGATGACTTTCACCTTGTCACCGGCGCGCTCGATCTCAATCTTTGCCACAGCGGCACGAGCGAGACGCTTTTCCAGGTACTTACGGATAGCAAGGTCGTTATCCAACAGCTCGGCATAATTCTTACCGGCATACCAACGGCTACGCCAATCCTCCGTGATGCCCAGACGGAAACCGGTAGGGGATACCTTCTGACCCATGGATTATGCCTCCTCTCGAGTTGCAACGATGATGGTGATATGGCTGGTGCGCTTGCGGATGCGAGCAGCAGAGCCCTTTGCACGAGGACGAATACGCTTCAACGTGGGGCCTTCGTCAACGTAAGCGGTCTTGACGACCAACTGCTCTGCGCGTACGTGATACAGATGCTCAGCGTTCGCAACAGCGGAGTTCAACACGTTCAAAACATCTTCGGCAATTGCACGGTTGGTGAACATGAGGATTTCGCGAGCCTGCTGTACGGACTTGCCACGTACGATGTCAACAACGATGCGAGCCTTACGAGGGGATACGCGAACATAGCGTGCTTGTGCTTTAGCTTCCATTCTTCACCCCTCCTTATCGCTTCTTCTTGTCGGCCGCGTGACCCCTGAAGGTACGGGTCGGGGCGAATTCACCCAGCTTGTGGCCAACCATGGATTCGGTAACGTAAACCGGCACGTGCTTGCGACCATCATGAACCGCAATGGTATGTCCGACCATTTCGGGGAAGATGGTGCTGGAACGCGACCAGGTCTTCACAACGTCCTTTTCGCCTGCTTCGTTCATGGCCTCGATACGGCCAAGAAGACGGGGATCAACGAAAGGACCTTTTTTCAAACTTCTGCTCATTGGTTTCTCCTTTCAGTATCCCGCGTTACTTCTTACGACGACGAATGATCAGGCGGTTAGAAGCCTTCTTCGGGTTGCGCGTACGATGACCCTTAGTAGGAACGCCCCAGGGAGTCACAGGATGACGACCAGCGGACTTGTTCTTACCTTCACCACCGCCGTGGGGGTGGTCAACAGGGTTCATAACGGTACCACGAACCGTAGGACGGATGCCCAACCAGCGATTACGGCCAGCCTTGCCAATGTGGATGTTGGCATGCTCGGCGTTGCCGACTTCACCAACAGTTGCACGGCAGGTCAGCAGCACGCGGCGCATTTCGGAAGAGGGCATACGCAGGATGGCGTACTTGCCTTCTTTACCCATGAGCTGGATGCTGGTGCCAGCGGAACGAGCGATTGCAGCGCCCTTGCCCGGCTGCAGTTCAACAGCGTGGATCAAGGTACCAACGGGGATTGCGGAAAGAGGCAGCGCATTACCCGGCTTGATGTCTGCATCGGGACCAGAAACAACGGTGTCGCCCACTTTGAGGCCCTTCGGATGAAGGATGTAGCGCTTCTCGCCATCGACGTAATGGAGCAAAGCGATGCGGGCAGAACGGTTCGGGTCGTATTCGATCGTTGCAACCTTGGCGGGCACGCCGTCTTTGTTGCGCTTGAAATCGATGATACGATAGCGACGCTTGTTGCCGCCACCCTGATGACGGGTGGTAATGCGACCGTAGTTGTTGCGACCTGCCTTCTTCGGCAGAGGCGCAAGCAGGGACTTCTCCGGCTTGTCCGTCGTGATCTCTGCAAAGTCAGAGACCGTCTGGAAACGACGTCCGGGGGAAGTCGGCTTGTACTGCTTAATTCCCATTCTTACTTTTCCTTTCGCGGGTTCTAGTCTGCTGTCATCCTGCCGGCTCCTGCTGCCTTAGCTCAGCACTTGCCTTCGAATAACCGCACGTCAGACCCAATTTCTTGGATTCTCGCTCGCACGCCTCATCGTACACCGAGAATCCCTCTTATAAAGGTGGAACAACGATTGCCCGCTTGCGTTGATGAGGAGCGCAAGCCACGACGCCGCCATTCCACGCGTCCGGGTGTATCCATAACGGTCCAGACGCAAAAGCGAATTATATGGGAATTTCTTTTGAATTGCAAGGATTTTTTATTACTACCTGGGAAAATGTGAAGCATCCATGAATGTCTGCCGCAAAACGCACGCATGTCGCTGGCAACGCGCTGCGCCCCGTGCGCGCACCGCGCTCTTAATTAAGCATAGTGTCGGTCAAACCACCGTAACTATAATAAGCATCGCTGAGCACGTAATCGGCCGATTCAAAAATCACGATATCGGGATTGAACATTTGGCAGTATTCATCCATGTTGAAGATATTCATGTATGCATGGATGCATTCCGTGCGCGTGAACTGGTTGTATAGAATCGTTCCCTGCGTATTGAAGTAGCTACCCTGGAACATGAGCAAGTTCAAGTCGTTCGCGCACGCATCGTTTTCCCACAATGAATACGTGTTGTAATGCTCATCCAAATCAAGCGGGTCGTAATCTTGCGTTACGTCAACGGCACCTTCCCCATTATCTTTATGGATGTACTTGTACGTATCAGTCGGGCAGTACAGCACTGATGCCGGCAGGTAGTCGTGATGCTCGGGGACAACATCGTAATCATTTTCGATATCGGGCTGTTCAACATCGAACCCTTGCTCCTGCAGATACGCGATAATCGCACGTGCGCCAACCAGGGCGCCTTCGGCGTTCCAATGCCCCACGTCGTACACGGCGTTGTATACATCGACGCCTTCCTGATGCGCCTTGGTGAGCGGACCGGTCAAATCAAGATACGGCACACCGCGCTCGTCTAGAAGCGGCGCCAGGTACTCAAAGTTATTCAAAGGATACGGCACATAATCGGGGATATACTCCGTGTAGACGCGCTTTTTCTCGGGCGAATTCACGTACACGAATGCCGTACCGCGATCCTGGCAATACAGGTACATCTTCTGAATGTAGTCGGCATAGGCGGTCAGGTAATCCATATCAACTTGCTGGTCTTCATCTTCCTCAAACCAGAAATACGCCTGGCCATCAAGCCCATATTCATACAGCGGGTGCGCCAAATACCGAAACGCCACATTATTGAACGCGCCGTATAAAGAAAGAAGCTGTGCGCGGTCGGAAATACGATCCTGAAGATACTCCTCCAGCTGATCGCGATATTCCTGGTCGGTATCGAAGTCCGCACGTTCAGGAAGCACCATAAGATAACGATTATCCGCATCGCTGAATATCTGGTCGTCCTTATTCATGGTCAAAACGGGAACGACCAAGCACGCCGCCAAAAGAACGAGCATCGCTACTTTGCTGATTTTTTGAATCATGCCATGCCCCTTCCCCTAGAACTGCGCGTACAAAAACGGACTGTAAGTGCTGTTCAGAATGAAGCTCATGCTAATGAACAGCAAAAGCGGAGTGCCCACAGCGCTTACGATGTTCCAAACCGCCGTATTCCCAAAGTGCTCTTTCAACTTGGGAACAACCGGCGTGGACAAAACAGCAGAGACTACCAGAAGAACAAGCACACGATTGTCGGCGTAATAGAAGAAGTCAAACGGCAGCTCGGGCACCTCTTTGACGATACCGACCATAGCAAACAGGAAGTCTTTAGCCTGATGCACATCGCT
>CAKUDT010000022.1 GCA_934645125.1 uncultured Eggerthellaceae bacterium | reverse complement strand
GATTCGCTCGCAAGTGAAATCGCTGGCATCATAGGCAAAAGCCCTGCCGCCAGCACTACCGATACGAATGCCGCAAGGATTTTGTTCCCTGCCTTTCTCATAGGGTGTGTTTCCTTTCGAGTTAACTCTGGCTAACATTATAAGAGTTAGCTTAAACTAACTTGAAAAGAATTGCAAGGCAAGATATGGGGTGCGGTGGAATATTTGGACCAAGGCAAAGTTACACGGAGGGGAGTATGTGCAGCGCAGAGCAACGGAAATTACTCCGGCCCCTTAACGTGTTGAGGCAAACGCCGTTTTTCAACGTTTCCCCAGGTCACGCTTATCCGCTTTTTCTTCACGTTGTCTTTATGCACCCGTAAGCTTCCAAAAGCTTCGGAAACTTGTCAATTTCTCGGGTTTACCTTGCCTGAAGGTGCATTGGATCTGCGTAGGCCTGCATTACAGGCAGGCACGCTTAGGTAACGTCTGCGTGCGCGATGGGTGGGGCGCGCGGCAACCTGAATTATAATGCCATTATGGCACTTGATTGGGACAAAGCAGATGTGTTGGCTCGCCAGGTTATTGACCTGGCGAAAGCTACCGTTTTGTCTGAAAACCACTTTTTGTCCGCGGCAGTGGGACGCCTTGAGATGGTTTCCATTGGAGGCGGTGAAGCCGATGCTCCCGCGAGTGAGGGAATCGTCCAGAGTGAAGCCGCTGTTCGTGACGCCTTCGCTGTAGACGGACGCTTTCTGTACTACGACACCGCCGCTGTTTTGCAGGACTATCGCGCGAGCAAAAAAGCTCCTGCGCATGATCTTCTGCATGCGGTGATGCACTGCGTTTTCCTGCATCCGTATGTGGGTGCTGCCATCAATCAGCCGTTGTGGGATTTGGCATGCGACATGGCCACCGAGCGCGCTGTTATGGATTGCTGCGGCATAAGGCCTGGTGAACGTGGTTTAAGCGCTCAAGCTATTTTGCATCGCGTTGAGCTTGATTTGGGATGTCGTCCCACGGCGGAAAAAATCTATCATCGTCTGTGCGAAGGAAAGTGGGCTTCCGAAGTTGAGCGTTGGGGCAAGCTTTTCCACGCGGACAACCATGGTGCATGGTATGCGTTCGACAGCGATGACTCCGAAGACGAAGCTGATTCCTTGCCCGGTGAGTGCAGTGAAGGGCAATGTTCGGAAGGTCAGAAGGGCTCCGCGCAGGGTAACCCGAGTGGTGCAGGCGCGGCTTCGGGCGAGGTCGATGCCGGCGCGGCTGATGAAGTTCGGGAAAACCCCGAGCGCTCGCAAGGGAACGCTGCAGGGGATGCTCAAGTGGTGTATGAGACCGAGCAGCAAGGCAGGGGCCTTCGCCAGGTTTCTTCGGCGGGTACGTGGACGAATCAGCGCGCCGCTTGGAATGCGCTGCGGAAATCGCCATCTGAACTGCGTAAACAGCAGGATGAATGGCGCGGTGTGGCAGCTGGTTTGGCGGTGAACTTGCAGACGTTCGCCAAGAAAAAAGGTCAGGACTTAACGGGGCTTGTGGACGATTTGAACCAGGCGGCGCATCAGCGTGTGGATTATGCCGCGTTCCTGCGACAGTTCGCTACGCCGGGTGAAGTCATGCGCTTGTCCGAGGACGAGTTTGACTACATTTTCTATACGTACGGCTTAAAGCTTTACGGTAATGTTCCGCTCATTGAGCCGTTGGAATATCGCGAAGAGAAGCGCATTCGTGAGTTTGTGCTGGTCATTGATACATCGGGAAGCGTCCAGGGCGATACGGTGCGTCGTTTTGTGACCACGACATTCGATATTTTAAAGTCCACGGAAAGCTTCCATCAAAAAGTGCAGGTCCACGTGATCCAGGCTGATGCGCAAGTTCGCAGCGACGACGTTATCACCAGCTCCGACGAGCTGAAGACGTGGGCGAATCATGCGACGATCCATGGCGGCGGTGGCACGGACTTTCGTCCTGCGTTTGAATACGTAAATGCCCTGGTGAACGACGGTGCTTTTACGGATTTGGGCGGTTTGGTGTACTTTACCGATGGTTGGGGGACGTATCCAGAGAACATGCCCGACTATTGCGTTGCGTTTGTGTTCTACGATGAAGATTATCGTCCCGAAAGCGTGCCGTCGTGGGCGGCGCAGGTGGTGCTTGACGGAGACGCGCTGGAAGAGGAAAGGAAACGATATGAACATCCAGCAGGCAACTGAGCAAATCAGGGGTGCTATCAGCGCTTATCTGGCAAAAGATGATCATGGATTGCCTTGCATTCCGTTTCATATGCAGCGTCCGATTGTGATGTTCGGACCTCCGGGTGTGGGCAAAACCGCCGTGGTGTCTCAGATTGCGCGCGAAGCTGGCATCAACTTCGTGAGCTACTCCATTACGCACCATACGCGTCAAAGCGCGCTGGGCCTGCCGTTCATTGCTCAGGAAGATTTTGATGGGCACCATTACAGCATTAGCGAATATACCATGAGCGAGATTATTGCCTCGGTGTATCGTGCACAGGAAAAAACAGGCGTTCATCAGGGAATATTGTTCCTTGATGAAATTAATTGCGTTTCCGAAACGCTTGCTCCCGCCATGCTGCAATTCCTGCAGTATAAGACGTTCGGCATGCATGAGTTACCCGAAGGGTGGATTATTGTGACGGCGGGCAATCCGCCGGAGTACAATCGTGCTGCGCGTGAGTTCGACCCCGCCATGATGGATCGTCTGAAGCGCATTGATGTCGAGCCCGACCTGGAGGTATGGCAGGAATATGCGGCGGCACATGGCGTGCATCCGGCGGTAACGACATTCCTGGACAACAAGCCGGGCAGCTTCTACAAAGTGCAGGCATCGGCGCGTGGCATGAGCTTGGTCACGGCGCGTGGCTGGGAAGACTTGTCGCGCATGCTGCAGACGTACGAGCGTGTGGGGTTGCCGGCAAATGAGACGTTGGTACGCCAATATCTGCAGGATGACGCCACGGCCATGGAGTTTGCCGCGTACTATGAGCTGTTCTGCAAGTACCAGGATGACTATAAGGTGAGCGACATTCTTGATGGTTGCGATGCATCAGTTCCGGGCGCGCGTGTTAAGGCAGCGCGTTTTGACGAGCGTTTGGCGCTTGTCGGCATTTTGGCCGATGCGTTGCAGCATCGTGTTCATGACGCTATCGAGCTGGAACAGGCGTTGTTCTTGACGCGTGCGGATTTAGTCGCGGCGAAAGACGCGCTTTCTTCATGCAGCTTCTCCGAGGGATCGCGGTTGTTGATGGAAGCGGCGCAGACAGCAAAAGAAGCTCCTGACGTGGGAGAATCTTCGAAGGCAGCATCCCTTGCGGGCGATGCTGCCGTGATAAAAGCGGAACACGTGCGTTGTTTGGAGGCGCTGGCGAGTGCGGTTGCAGCGGGTGCTGGTAGCGAGCCTGCTGCTGGTGCAGGCGACGTTGCGACAACGCCGTTCGACGTAGCGAAAGCGGCCTATAATGCGCGCGTGAAGGAGCAGCGTGCTTTGGCTTCTACGGGAGTGAACTCCCTGGATAATGCATTTTCGTTCCTGGATGGTGCGCTGGGCGAAAGCTCGCAGGAGTCGCTGGTGCTTACCACGAAGCTTTCCCTGGATCCGCTGACAGTGAAGTTCGTGGGGCAATACGGCTCCGAGCAGTACATGAAACACAACAAGAGCTTGCTGTTGACCGACCGCGGCCTTGATTTGCTGTCGGAAATTCAATCGCTTGAAGGCCTGGACGAGCTGGGTGTTAAATAGAGCCTATGTTGGAAGGACTTGAGATAGTAAACGGCTTGCTCGTGAAATATCGCGGGCAAGATGAGTGCGTCGTTATTCCTGAGAACGTTACTTCTATCAGGGAAAACGCGTTTTCTGATTGCAAGAGTATAAAGAAAGTAACGTTTTTGGCTCCTGTGCAAACAATCGGGGAGTTCGCGTTCAATAATTGCGATGCGCTTGAGGAAGTCCACGTGCCCTCGCTGCAAATGTGGTTCGGCATTGATTTTCAGGGGTTTCGAGCTAATCCGCTTTCGAATGGTGCAAAGCTGTTCATCGATGAGAGCTGTGCAACAGAAGGCGAAGCACCTGCGAGCGGGAGTGAGCAAAACGGCGGCGAAGACTGCGCCTGCGGGAATGAAGTCGTTCACGCGGTCATCCCCGAAGGCGTTACCCAGGTTCCGCAACGCGTTTTCGAAGGGTGCACTTCGCTTGAAAGCGTGCAGTTTCCTTCCACCGTGCGCTCAATTGGAAAACTTGCGTTTGGATCGTGTCCGGCGCTTAAAGACGTGCTGTTCGCTGAAGGCGATGCAGGTGGCCTTGAAGAGATTGGCTATAGCGCATTTCGCGGCTGTGCGGCGTTGACTACGTTTGCATTTCCGCACGGCTTGAAGAGTATTTGCTCCTGGGCATTTGCGCAGTGCACTGCCTTGTCTGCGGCGGCTTTGCCCGAAGGGCTTACCAGCCTGGAACGCGATGCTTTCTATGGCTGTTCGTCGGTGGGTTTTGTTCGGCTGCCTGCAACGCTAAACTCCCTGGTGGACGACGTGTTTTACGGTTGTTCTGCGTTGGAGTCAGTGCGTATTCCGGCAGGGGTAGACGCTTTCGGCAGCAATGTTTTCACGGGATGCGCGCGCATCCGCGAGGTGTGGCTTGAGGGCCGCTCTATCCCCGAGAGTTTTGTGCCGCCTGCTTCTCTGGAAGTGCTTATCATGCCCGAAGGTTCGTTTGATAACCAGGTGCGTCCATCGCTTCAGCTTCCCTTGGCTGCGGGGTTTGTGAAATTAGCGGCGGCGGGCAGCATGTCGCTTTCGCCCGCGTGTGAGAATTTCGTGCGTGCAAGGGTAAGTGACATTTTGCAGAGCCTGCGTTTTGAGTCAGCTTCTGTCAAATGGCTTGTCAACAGGGGATTTATTCCTTGTGGCGAAGAAGCGGCTTATGCGGCGCAGGCGTCTTCTTTTGGGCAGCCAGAAGCTGCTGCGGTGTTGCTTGAGTGCGCAACTGCGGCATCGTTTTCTAGTTTTGACTCACTCGATCTGGAATTATAGGGAAGCAGACAATTTAATAAGGGAATAAAGGGACCCGCATATTCGCCTGTTCAGAACCAAAGGGGATGAGGGACAGTCCTGAAAGCGAAAATGCGGGCCCGAAAGAGAAGGGTTCGCTTATCAATCATGCTCGATGTTTGCTTGGGTGCCCTCTGCGGGCGCCAAAAATCCGAGCAGTTCACGAAGGTTACTTGGCTTGTTCAAAATACTTTGCATCGAAGTTTGCTTGCAGCACTTCATACATATCGTGGCACTTGTAGAAATCCTCGGCCGCACTGAAGAACTCAGCAATGTTCGTGGGATCAGCCAACGCAGGCACATCGCAGCCGGAAGATAGCCAGAAATTATCGTAATCATAGCAGTCATGCATGACGCGATACGTTGCCATGCGAATTGACTTCTTCGTTCCTTTGAAGAACTCCTCGGACGGGCTTACGTTGCCCATGACGATTACATCAGACGGCGCCTTTTCCATAATGTCTTTCAGACGAATCTTGTCGCCGAAGTGGTATCCCTTGCAGCCTATAGCGAAGATGTCGTCGGCTTGCAAGACGGCGTTGTTGCCGCAGTTGTGATAGAACACCAGGAAATCCTTGTCCTGGCATGCATCCACGATTTGCTTCATGTATTGGCATGAGAATTCATCGACAAGGGCGGGGGACAGAATGCCTGCCAGCGGTTCGGCAATCAGTACGCCGTGCGCGCCAATTTCCTTATAAGCCTTAATGTAGTTGATGATGAATGTCGTAGCTTTCTTAAGCACGGTATGCATCATGTCGGGCTCTTCATAGCACAAAACCATGGCTTCCGTAATGTCAACCAAGCGTCCTGCCAGGGAAAACGGTCCAATGCATTCAGCGAATACGGGGCGATCGTCAATCAAGTGCAGCGCCATCTCGATGCCCTTTAAGTACGTGCCGGTACGTCCTGCGCCGACTTCGGGAATTTGCAGTGCTTCGGCGTCTTTTTCGGTTTCCACAATGGCGCCGGAAATGGTGGGAACTTCTTCTTCATGATAGATGCAGTTAGCGCCAAAAGCCTCTGCTTCTGCGGAAAGATCCATGAAGCCCATGGCAATGCTCATGTTGTATTTTTCAGCCATCAGCTTGATGCCCATTGCTTGGCCGGCGGGATTCTTCGCCAGACTTTCAACGGTGCAACCCAAGATATGCGCCGCAGGAAATGTGGCAATGGGCTGGGGTACTTTATGACGTGTGGAAAGAACGGCATTGAGCCAGCTGTCCATGCTGGAGTACTTGTTGTACGACTGCATTTTCTTCTTCTTTCTTTTTGAGCGTCCTTCATACAGGAGGGCGTTCGGTTGGTCTGAACAGTGCTCATTATTGCGCAAAATTCGCAAAATTGTGATATTTTAGGAAAAATGAGTCAATTGCTGACGTTGCTCTATGGGAGGTAACGCTGTATTTACTTTGTTGAAGGGAACGAAATTCCTAGTAAAAAACTAGATTTATCAGAGAACCGCGTAGATGGCGAAGGGGTCGTAAAAAACGGGAGCGGAATCAGTATCCGCTCCCGTTGCAAATGCTCTGTTGCCACCGCGGCGTCAAAGCCGCCGTATCGCTACACCTAAATCACTAAGTCGCGATGAGCGCGATACAGCGCATCAGCCAGGTTCATCACCAAATCAGAATGGTTGATGTTTGTGGTGGACATAATGGCGCACACATAAGGGTGATCGCCGTCCATAACCAGACAGCCTTCCGTGCGCGCATTGTCGGTCCAACCCGATTTCGCGTACACAGGGCTTGCGCCGTATTTAGAAACGGACATGCGCGTCATGCCAGCGCTGTTTTGTTCCAGTGTCTCGCGCAGCCATGCGGCATTATCGGTGCCGCCCAACAGGTAATCCTGCGACACGACCCACATACGGCAAAGGTCTTCTGCCGTATAAGAGGCCGTCCAGCCGTTCCAAGAGAAGTTCTCCACGTGTCCAATGCTGTTGTACTCTTCCAGCGGCCAACGTCCGTAATTGTAGAAATAGGCCTGGTACGTTTCGTTGTTGGAGTAATCCAGCGCGTGCCAGAAAGAACCGCGCCATTCATCCAGCGCGCTGGGCACGTATTGGCTTAATGCCATAGAGTAGGGGCCCTTAATGGAGCAGGCGCTGTAGTACACGGTGTCGGAGTTGTACGTGATGCCTGCACCCGTGGTAAGATCGATCAGCGTGAAACCTACTGAAGCGCCAATGTCCCAAAAGCCGTACAGGGCATCCCAAATGGCATCAACGGTATCGCCGGAAAGGCTCTTGGGGCTCTTGAATGTTTTCAGGCCATCGCCCGTTGCATATTCGTCAAGGACCTCAATAAGTTCGGAGATGCTTGCGCGTCCCAGCGTTGCGTGGTTTAGCAGGAAGTGCTGGTTGGCGGATGTTTTGTCGAACGTGGCAAGCTGTACGTTTGCGCCCGCCCCCAGGCTGCTCAGGCTCATGGCGAAGTTGCCCAGCGCGCTCTTGAACATGAATCCGCCGTTTTGCCAGGTAATCTGCCACTTTTGAGCGTTCGTTCCGTTATCGTAGTACTGCTGGATGTTTGCGCCTGCCTGCGCCGAGCCGCCCTTAACATCCCACGGCAGCATGGACCAGCCGCCGTAGATGGTGTAGTAACCGTTGCCGTCGTCGCTCAAGTAGAACTTCTGAGAGTTGTGATTCTCGGCATGCCACGTGCTAATGTTTCCGCCCGCAGATGAGCTGTTGTAATACACTTCAACGGCAACATCGGTGTTCTCCTTGAGCTTGATGGTGTAGTAGCCCGAGGAAAGAAGCGATGTGTTCACAAAGTTCCAGCCGGAATGCGAAGCTTTCTTTGCGCCGTACAGCGAACCGCCCATGTTGAAGTCACGCGAGCCAATTAGCATGCCGTTAGAGATGGCTGCAAACGTGAAGTGGCCGTCGTTGGTGGGAACAATGTTCCATTTCTGAATGAACTTGCTGTTCTTGTTTTGCTGCGTGATGTTGCCCTTGGTGTCAACGCTTATGTATTGACCCGAAATCACGGGGCGAATGTACCAGGCGCCTGCGCCATCGGACTCAAAGACGTATTTCTGCGCCAGCGTGCCGTTTGCCTCGTACAGGCCCGCGCGCGTGCCTTCTGTTGTGGAACCGGCAGGCATATCCCAAACAAGCCCACCGTTCGTGCCGTCTTGAATGCAGAAGTTGCCTTCAGTTGCCTTCGGTGTTGCGGCAGCCAGTCTGAAACGCTGCGATGCAGCGTTCGACAGCGTGTAAATCTTGAGGTTTGCGCCGCTCTTTGCCGTGCCGTTGATCGTGAGGGCCTTGTTGCTTTTCGCCGAAGCAAAAGAGAGCGTGCCATTGCTGTTCACAATAACGCGCCACAGCTGAGCGGCCGAGCGGTTGGAGGTGTACTGCCACACATTCGCATTGTTGGATGTCTCGCCATTCGCCACGTCAAGCAGCTTGCCCGATCCATAGTTGGTGATAAGGTAATAGCCGGTGTAGCTGTCGTAATTCAAAGCGAACGCTTGAGAATTCGCGCCGTTTTCTTTGCCCAGCTGGACGTTTGCGCAGTCATTGCCACTTTGCTTGGCGACATCAACCACGTAATTCGAATTGGCGCTGCTCTCAATAACGTATGCTCCATCAGCGATAACAGCGGGGCATAAACGGAAGATCCAGTTCTGGGATGCGCTTCCGTTCATGTTCCAAATGCGTACGTTCGAGCCGTTTTCGCCACCTTCTGCGTCAAGCGCTTTCGAGCCCAGGCAGCTCATGATAACGAAGCAAGGTGCGCCGCTTGCGGTGAAAGAGGGAACCAGACGCCAGCGCTGAGCGGCAGTGCCGTTTTGCTGGTAGATTTGCACGTTCGTGCCGTCGTGGTTGTTGCCTGCGTAAACGTCAAGCGCTTTGCCCGAAAGGACCGAAGAGATGGAGAACAGCTGGTTGCCATCAGCATCTACGCCCTTTTTGCTTACGTAGAAGCGCTGGGCGATGGTCTGATTGCTTTCCCAGCCTTGCACGTTGCTGCCGTCGGAGGTGCCTGCTGCGGCAACGTCAAGCACGGTGCCGTATTCGGATTCAATGATGTAAGCGCCGCTTTCAATGGTGCCAAACGTTGGTTCAGGGCACAGGCGAAGTTTCCAGTTTTGGGACGCCTTGCCGTTTGCTGTCCAGATGCGCACATTGGCGCCAATCTTGCTGCTGGCAATGTCTACCACTTTGCCAGAAACCGTGCTGATAATAACGAAGCTTGGTTTTCCGTCGGCTGTGGTGCTGCTTGCGAAATACCACCTTTGAGCTGGCGTTCCGTTGTGCTGGTAGATTTGGATGTTCGTACCGTTCGCAGTGCCGGCCGCGTAAACGTCAAGTGCTTTTCCGGAGTCTTGCGCGGAAATAGAGTACTGGGTGCGGCCGTTTTTGTCGGTCCCTTCCGCCTTGATTACGAAGCGCTGAGCGCCCGTGGCGTTATCTTCCCAGCCTTGTACGTTCGTGCCATCGTCGCTTCCGCCTGCGGCAACATCAAGCACCGTGCCGTATTCGGATTCAATGATGTACGTGCCGTTTTCAACGGTGACATACGTAAAGCCCTTGTTGGCCTTGTCATTTCCATCGGCAGTGGTGCCTGGCTTCGCATCGGCCTTCGTGTCGGCCTTTGCGTCGCTTGCCGCGCCCGCGTTTGCGCCTTCGGTCTTGCCGTTCGCGCTGGTAGAAGCACCAGGAGCAGTGTTTTCTCCCGTTGCGCCGCTCGCGCCTGCGTTGCCTGTTGCGGCCACGCCACCTTCTTCGGGAGTTCCTGCGGGAGCGGTTCCGCCAGCAAATGCGTTATTGTCAGACGGTGCGCCTGGAGTTGCTGGAGTCGTGTTCCCGCTGGTCGTTGGAGCTGCGACGCCGTTCTTGTCGCTCTCGTTCTGGACTGCGGCTGCAGCTGCGCCGTTCGTTGCGCCTTGCGCTGAGTCCTTCGCGCCCGCATCTCTCAATTCGGGAGCACCGCTTTGCTGCGCGTCCGTTCCTGCCAGCGTGTCGGCCAGCGCTACGGCTTCAATCGCCGCTGCGTCGGCGCCTTCATCTGCGTAGGCCTGCGCCGTTCCAAGGGGCATACTCTGAAGGGCAACGGCAAGGGAGACCGCGCCGAAAGCCAACCCCGCCTTTCTTATCCAGGAAAATGTTTCGCGTGGGGGCGTTGATGATGCGACTCCCAGCGTTCGCGTTCGTTCAGTCATGGATATCTCCTTGCTTTCGGGCGGTAAACTCTGCCAAGCAATCGAAACAGATGTTTTCGTGCAGATTTACCCCGTCATGTTGAATGCGTCTATCATACCATGCATATTGTGTGGTTTTTGTTAAATAGGGGTATGTTTTGGACAGGCGTACCTCTTTTCGTGGCCTGTTTTCGTCTCGCGCTCCAAACCTCTGTGCGCGTATAATGAAACGACGTGAATCAAAAAGGCGAAGCGCCCAGACAATGGTAAGGAAACGCAATGAGATTTCTTCATGTGGCCGATCTTCATATTGGCAAGCGCGTTCATGAGCGGCCCATGCTTGATGAGCAAGAGCATGCTTTTGACCAGCTTATATCTATCGCGGAAGACCAGCGGGTTGATGCGGTTTTAGTGGCGGGCGACGTGTTCGACCGGCCGAATCCCTCGTCGGTGGCGTTGGAGCTCTCCGAGCGTTTCTTGGCGTCATTCGTACGTCGGAACATCCCTGTTTTCGTTATTCCGGGCAATCACGATAGCGCGCAGCAAGTGGCTTATTGCTCAACGATTACCGATGCTGCCGGCTTGCACGTTGCGCGACCGTATCGCGGGCATATTGCGACGTTTTCCCTTGAAGACGCCAATGGTCCGGTGTGCGTGCATCTTTTGCCGTTTGTGCGCCCTTTAGATGTGCGTGCGGCGTTCCCCCAGCGTGAAGCAGAGATAAAAACGCATCATGATGCCGTGCGTGTTGCTTTGGAAGAACACCCACTTGAACAGGGGGTTCGTCATGTTTTGGTGGCGCATCAGTTCGTTACGGCAATGGGTATTGATCCCGAGCGCTGCGAGTCGGAAACAATGAGTTCGCTGGGCGGTCTGGACAACGTGGACGCGTCGCTTTTCGATGCATTCGATTATGTGGCGCTGGGGCATCTGCATGGGCCGCAGCGCGTAGGGCGCGATGCCGTTCGTTACGCGGGATCGCCCGTGCGGTATTCCTTCAGCGAGATTTCGCAGAAGAAAGTGGCGTGCATCGTTGATCTTGATGGGCAAGGCAACGTGGCGGTAACGCAGATTCCTCTGGCGCCGCTGCATGCTATGCGCGAGATCACGTGCTCGCTTGAAGATCTTGAGGCGGGCAAGGATATCGGCGATCACCAGGATTATATGCATGTGACGCTTACGGATCGCAGCGCCTATGATGCGTTCAACCGTGTGAAGGCGGTGTATCCTCGCTTGTTGCTGCTAAGCTGGCGGGAAGCGGAAATTGCTGCTTCATCAGGGAAAATGACGCTATCGGAAATGAAGCAGAAGAGCTGCTTTGAGTTGTTCTCGGACTTCTTCATGGAGCAGACGGGGCAGGGTCTGACCGATGAGCAATGCGCGATTGTGCAGGATATCGTGCGCGATGATCAGGTGGGGCAAATGGGCCAGACAGGCGCGTGGGGCGCGCTGGGCGAAAAACCCAGCGAGCAAGCCAGCGGAAAGGGGGAGCGCTCATGAAACCGCTTCGCTTGGAACTCGTAGCGTTTGGCGCGTATGCGGAAAAATGCGTCATTGATTTCGAGAAGCTGCACAGCGGTCTGTTTTTGCTCACGGGTCCCACGGGATCAGGCAAAACAACGTTGTTCGATGCTATCAAATTCGCGCTTTATGGAGAGATGAGCGGGTCGGTGCGCGAGAGCAAGAGCGTACGCAGCGGATTTGCAACAGATGACCAGGTAACATACGTCGAGCTTGAATTCGAACACCAGGGCGCGCGCTATGTCATTC
>CAKUDT010000021.1 GCA_934645125.1 uncultured Eggerthellaceae bacterium | reverse complement strand
GTCTTGGAAAAATCCAGGGGAACACAACAAAGCCGCTACAGTCCCAACACACGCCGCGCCTGAGCACGCGCCCATGCGTCTACTTCTTCAAGCTGCTCAAGCGATTCAACTGCTTGCGTCTGGTGAGCTTCCATAACCGCCTCAACGCAATCGGCAATGCCCAAATACGAACATTGCTCGCCCAAAAATGCCGCCACGGCAATCTCATTCGCAGCATTCATTGCACACGGAAGCGTGCCGCCCACCGTACCCGCATGGCGAGCAAGCGCCAAGCAACGGAAAGTCTTTTCATCGGGCGCCGCAAAGTCAAGCGACCCCAACGTACGGAAATCAAGCGGCTGAACAGGAGCTTCCCAACGGTCGGGGAACGACAACGCAAACTGAATAGGAATGCGCATGTCAGTTGTTCCCAAGTGCGCCTTAACGCTTCCATCGGTGAATTCAACCATGGAATGGATAGCGCTTTGCGGCTGCACAACCACTTCAATCTTGTCGTACGGCATGTTGAACAAATGATGCGCCTCAATAACTTCCAGGCCCTTGTTCATCAGAGTAGAAGAATCAATGCTTATTTTCGCGCCCATGTTCCACGTGGGGTGAGCAAGCGCCTGAGCAGGAGTAACATCCTTCAGATCCGCCGCCGTCTTACCACGAAACGGACCACCCGATGCCGTGACCCACAGCTTTGCAACTTCTTTGGGGTTCTCGCCCAAAAGACACTGGTAGATTGCACCGTGCTCGGAGTCAATCGGCATAAGAGCGCCCGCATGTCCCGCGCGCGCATCAAGCTGCGCAGCCAGAGGCATAATCAAGTCGCCGCCCACAACCAGCGATTCCTTATTTGCCAGCGCCAAGACCTTGCCCGCGCGCAGCGTTTCGTAGCTCACGCGCAAACCTGCGGCTCCCACCAGGGAATTCACCACAACGTCAACGTCATCGGCTTGAATCAAATCCAAAACCGCCTGGAAGCCAAAGCGGCAACCTTCGGGGGCTTCTGCGCTGCCCGCCACGTCATCGCGGCCAATCGCACAGTTCTTAACGCCAAATTCTTTCGCCTGAGCAGCCAAAACACCCGCGTGGCCGCCCACGGCCAAAGCAGTGACTTTCAGCTTATCCGCGTGCTGACGGCATACGTCCAGCGTTTGCGTTCCAATAGAGCCCGAAGATCCTAAAACAGCGATTCGTTTCATATTGCCTTCTTAAAACACCACGTTGATGCAGCCGCCAAACGTCAAAAGAACAAATGCCACCGCTGCCGCAATAAACATCGAGTCGGTACGGTCAAGCAAGCCGCCGTGACCAGGCATAATAGTACCCGAGTCCTTTACGCCGGAATTGCGCTTGATGCGGCTTTCCGCAAGGTCGCCCAAAACACTCATCAGACCGCAAATCAATCCAAAGATAAGCGCCTGCGGCACCGAAATGGTTACACCCGGAACAACAACGAACACGCACCACACCGCCATCGAGGTCACAATGCCGGCAACAAAGCCTTCCCAGCTTTTCTTCGGGCTAATGTGCGGCGCCAGCTTATGCTTGCCAATCTTGCTTCCCACCAGGTACGCCATACCGTCGTTGAGCCACACACTCGCGAAAATCACGAACAGCGCCAACGAGCTATACGGCCACTCCATGGCGGTGTCAATCAGCACAAAGCTCGAGAGCAACAGGCCCGTGTAGTGAGCGCCAAAGAAGCTCACGCCCACATCGGCAATGCGCGCGCGCAGCCAAAACACGTACCACACCAACAGTGCCAAAAGCAGCAGCAACGATACCATCATGCAACCCGCCAAGCCCCATAAATGAGCAGCCGGCGGGAAGGCAACAGCGCCGATAATGCCTAAAACCTCGTTGGGCAATTTCGAGTCTTTGCGCAGCATGAAGTAGAACTCGCCCGCGCAAATGCCCGCTGTCACCGAAAGCATTACAACTAAACCCCAGCCGCCCAAAACAATGCCAGCCAGCGTCAGCACAATGTAGATGAAACCAGTACGCAAACGAACCTGCAGGTCAGAGGCGTTCTTGAAACGATTTGGCGTCTTTTTATACGCCGCGTCTTTTATGCGCTCGCCACGCGTAGGCTCGGTGCGATCCTGCTCATTCGAGCCATCGTTATAGCGGCTCTGACGAAACTTATCGCGAAACGTGCCTGGCTCAGGGTCATGCGGCCATTCCTGCATGTCGCGGTTATCTTGTTCGGACATGACTACTTCACACCTCCGAATCGACGATCGCGCCCTTGATACTGCAGCAAAGCACGCAAAAACTCATAACGATCGAAATCGGGCCATAAAACATCGGTTACCACAAATTCAGAATAGGCAATCTGCCATAAAAGGAAATTGGAGATACGCATCTCGCCGCCCGTGCGAATGAGCAGCTCAGGGTCGGGGATATCGCTGGTATACAGGAATTTCGCGAAGGTCTCTTCGGTGCACTCCAGCTCTTCACCCCGTTCATGCGCTTCCCGCGCTGCCTGGGCGAATGCTGCCGCCGCATCCACAATCTCCTTGCGACCGCCGTAATTCACCGCAACAACCAGCGTCATGCCCGAATTGTCTTTCGTGGTCTCCCACGCCTGCTTGAACGCATCGCGCGTTTTCGGCGGAAGCATGGACAAGTCGCCAATAGTCTTCACGCGCACGTGCTCTTTATGCAGTTCCGCCACTTCGGCTAACATGGTTTTTGCAAACAAATCCATGAGCCCAATAACTTCTTCAGGCGGGCGCTTCCAGTTCTCAGAGGAGAAGGAATAGATAGTCAAGTAGCGAATACCTAGGTCAGAAGCCATGCGAATAGACTCACGAACAGCCTCGATTCCTGCTTTATGCCCGCTCAACCTATTTTTGCCGCGCGCTTTCGCCCAGCGCCCGTTGCCATCCATAATCAATGCAACGTGCTTCGGAATACGCTCCAGATCAAGCGCTTTCGGATCAAGACCCTCGGGAGGGCTCGGGTATATGTAGTCCAGTGGCTTATTCATACAAGCCCTCCTTCCAGTAGAGGCTAGAGCAGTTGCGCTGTTCGGCAGAACAGCGCAACTTAAACCGTCATGACCTCGGCTTCCTTCTTTTTACATGCCTCATCAATAGTCGCAATGTACTTGTCGGTCATCTTCTGGATTTCGTTCTCGTAGCGCTTCTGATCATCTTCGGGAAGGCTTTCTTCCTTGATGGTCTTGGCAATGTCGGAGTTCGCCTCGCGACGAGCATTGCGCACGGCAACACGCGCCTCTTCCGCAAACGCCTTGCACTGTTTTGCCAGCTCTTTACGACGCTCCTCGGTAAGCTGCGGGAACGGCAGGCGAATGCAGTTACCATCATTCGAAGGCGTGACACCCAGGTCAGAAGCAAGAATAGCATGCTCAATAGCACGCAGCATGCTTTTCTCCCACGGTTCGATAACCAGAAGGTGGGCATCGGGGGACTTCACGGCAGCCACCTGGTTCACGGGCGTGGGCACGCCATAATAATCAACCTTGATGCGATCAAGCACCATGGCGTTCGCGCGACCAGTACGGACGCTTGCAAAGTTGTAGTCCAGCGATTCGAGCGCCTTTTTCATATGCTCATCAGCAGATTCTTTAATCATATCAAGCATGGTGGTGTCCTTTCCCTTCCTTGTTTTTGACCCTACTCAACCACGGTGCCCACGGCTTCGCCACGCAGCGCGGCAGCAATGTTGCCCTTGCCATCAAGGTTGAACACCATAATAGGCAGGCTGTTATCCATGCACAAAGACGTTGCCGCCGCATCCATCACGTGCAGGTCGCGCGCCAGAACTTCTTTGTAGGAAATGCGATCGAACTTCTTGGCGTCGGGATTCTCCACGGGGTCCTTATCGTACACGCCATCAACCTTAGTCGCCTTCATCAGCAACTCGCAGTCAAGCTCGCACGCGCGCAGAGCAGCAGCGGTGTCGGTCGTGAAATACGGATTGCCCGAACCTGCGGCGAAAATGACCACGCGACCCTTCTCCAAATGGCGCACTGCCTTGCGACGGATGAACGACTCGCATACTTCCTGCATGGAAATAGCGCTCTGAACTCGGGTTTCAATACCGTGACGCTCGAATGCTTCTTGCAGAGCCAGCGAATTCATAACGGTTGCCAGCATGCCAATGTAGTCTGCCTGAGAGCGATCCATGCCTTCGGCCGCGCCCGCCATACCACGGAAGATGTTGCCACCGCCCACAACAATGCACAGCTCAACGCCGTCAACAACATCTACCAGCTCTTCAGCAAGATCATCAACAACCTTGGGGTCAATGCCGTAGCCTTGGCTTCCTGCAAGAGCCTCACCGGACAGTTTCAGCAAAACGCGCTTATAAGCGTACTCTTCAGACATAGTGGTCCTTCCACCGTTGATTACATAGTTCCTTACAGTGTACCCGAAAACAGAAAAGGCCAAGCGGAACACTCAGCCTTTTCTTGCTTTTTCCAAAGCCCTTGTACGTTTTTTCACGCTTCACGCGGTGTCATTCGCATGCTTGCGCACCCACACTTCCGCACACGCACACCCGCAACACTTGCACACCTATGCGTTAGAAGTTGATCCCCTATGCAGAAGCGAGCTTGAAGTGCTGCTCTCGGTGGCATCGGAGCCCAGCTCAACCGTTGCCGTCTTCTCTTTGCCATCGCGATTATACGTGACCGTAATCGTGTCGCCCGGGCTCTTCAGACGCACGGCAATCATCAGGTCGCTTGCGGATGTCACCGTGGTGTCGTCCACCTTCGTAATGATGTCGCCCACTTCCAGCCCCGCTTTATCTGCGCTGGAATCGGAAATCACCGAAGAAATGTAGGCACCCGAAGAAGCGGGGAGCTTATAGCGCTGCGCCAGAGAAGACGTCACCGAAACCAGCGTCACACCCAACTGCGCATGAGACGGTGTTTTGCCTTCGATGATTGTATTGGCAATCTCCATGGCGTAATTCACCGGGATTGCGAAACCAACGCCGGAGTAGTTGCCGGAATAGCTGGTGATCAGGGTGTTTATACCAATAAGCTTGCCTTGCGAATCCACAAGCGCGCCACCGGAATTGCCCGGGTTAATGGCAGCGTCGGTCTGAATCAGGTTCACGTAAATCGATGTGCCCGAGCTGTTCGAGTTTTCGGAGCTCATGATTTGCGAGCGGCTTGTTGCAGAAACAATGCCCGTTGCCACCGAGGACTCCAGGCCAAAGGGGCTGCCAATGGTCATAACCCATTCGCCCGTGGTCAGGTTATCGGAATCGCCAATCGAGATAGGCGTCAGGCCCGAAGCGCCCGTGAGCTTGATAACAGCCAGGTCAGAGCTTTCATCGGTACCCACAATCGTTGCATCGTACTCCGTGCCATTCGCGGAAACCTTCAACGCATCGGCGCCTTCAATCACGTGGTAATTCGTAAGAACGTACCCATCGGCGCTCAGGATAACGCCGCTTCCCAGCGAGGACTGGGAAAGCTCATCGGAGCTCGAATTACCAAAGCCGTACAGGGAATAACCGCTCTGCTTGGAGTACACGTAAATGCAGCACACGGAAGGCGTGGTTTTCTCGGCAATGACTTCCGCCAAGTTGGCATCTTCACCCTTCACCGTGATCGAGGTCGAGTCGTTTGAGCCCAGGCTCACTGAACCGGAAGACCCGCTGCCAGAATCCGTATCAACCGAAAGCGCGCCGAACACCACGCCACCAGCCAAAATGCACGCTACCGCAGCGCCCAAAAAGCCCAGCAGGAATGTTTTCAAGCCGCCGCTTTTCGCAGAAGGCGCCTTTGTTGCCGGAGCCGCCGTATAAGCAGGCGTCGCGTAAGAAGGAGCCGTGTAAGCAGATGCGGCTTGTGCTTGCGAAGTAGCCGACGAAGCAGCCTGCGCTTGCGGTTCGGCCTGCGCACCCACTTGCGATGCAGACGCTACCGGCGGACGCAACGGCTCGCCGGTCTGAGAGTCGTAACGCGGGTAGTACGTTTTATTGTCATCGTTTGAAAAATCAGACATACTTTCCTCCTGTTCGTTTGGGCAAACATTACCGCCGAATCATTAAAAACAGCTGAAAGCACAAGAAACGACACAAAACCGTCTTTGTCCCGTTACTTTTGCTTCGCACTCTTCACGGGTGGCCGGAAATCCTCCGCCGCGTCCCTTCTTCCTATAGAAAAGGAGCCGCCGTCATACGCTTTTCTTCGTGGCCAAAACAATGCAGTCGAACCTTCTGCAAGTACCCGAAGCAAAACGCGGACAGCGACCCCCTTGTCACCTAATCAAGCGAACAATCAAGCAGCAGCGATAAAACCCCTGATTACACGCGTGCTTGCGGGTTGACAATCAAACCATCGCGCGCCCATTGCGGAGCAGTTTCCGCAATGAAATAGCCAAACGCGCGATACATGATCAACGTGGCAGCCGTTTCCACGAACGAGATCAAAATGCCGCCGATAATCATGATGATAATGCCGAAAGCACCCATGCCTGCAGCTAGACCGCCATCGCCATAAGCAAACGAAAGAATGCTCACGCCGCCGAAGAGCGACATAATGAACCCAATGACCACAATCGCTACAAGGGCAAGAAGCTGCGGCGCCCACGCAATGACAAGCGTCGTTCCCAGGTTGGGCTTGTACACGTCCCACACCTTCGACAACTCAAACGCGCTGCCCA
The DNA here is from genome assembly GCA_934645125.1 of uncultured Eggerthellaceae bacterium. GTDB lineage: Bacteria > Actinomycetota > Coriobacteriia > Coriobacteriales > Eggerthellaceae > CAKUOV01. The sequence goes on along the minus strand of CAKUDT010000021.1, from coordinate 5,466 downwards.
GCGAGCCGAACAGGGCAAGACGCACCTGGCTTAGAACCAAGCAGGGCAAAAGCACCAAGAACGCAATAGAAGCAAGAACGCCGATTATCGGAATGGCGCCCAGCAGGCCAAAGACAACGCTCCACACCAGCGATACAACGAAGGAGAAAAAGCCCAACGTGAACGTGGCGCCCGTCAGATATTTAGCAGGCATCCCTTGATTGCGCCCCAATGCGGAATCGGCGCACCACATAAGACAGTAGCCCATCACAAAGAAGTTCACAATGGGAATGCACATCAAAATACACAGAACAACCAGGCGTCCTATCAGGCCTTTTTCGTTGCGGAAGTCGTTCCATGCACGCGATAAGGGCGAGCCGTTCGTAATTACCTGAGCTTGCGGCGATGGCGCAGCAAAGCCCTGATTCGTCGATTGCGGAGAAGCCTGCTGCGTTACCTCTATAATGGGCGCGCCGCAGTTCATGCAAAACTTTTGGCCCGGCTCAACAGAACCACCGCAGCTTGAGCAAAATCGTGCCATATCTGTTCCTTTCTCCTGGTAGCAAACATAACGCTTCCTTTAAGAAACAGAATAACGCAAACAGGGCATCAGCAACGTTACGGGCTGGTATCAGTTACCCTGCATTATGGTTTTTTACGCGCGAGGTCACAAGAAACAAGTGATTGAACTGCGTTTTTGCGCGAAAAAGGCAAGGATGCACACGTGCATGCGGCGGCGCGAAAAAGCGGCTGCCTACGCCCATGGGAACAACGCGCGCTATTCGCCCAGCGTTTCCGCCAGATCAAGCCACTCCAACTCCATGGCGTCTATTTGATCGCGATAGCCCGCAATTTCCGCCTGAATTTCGCCCAATTTCACGTAATCGGAAGGGTCCGCCTGCCCCATACGCTCCTGAGCTTGCTCGATTTTACCCCGCAGCGTTTCTGTTTTACGCTCCAACGAGGCCATTTGCTTGCGCAGTTCGCGCTGCTGACCGCCCGAGAGCTTCGGCTTTGCCGCCGCGCTACCGGAGGCGGAACCCGCCGCTGCACCATCGGATGCACCGGCACCACCAGCGCCGCCAGCGCCTTCCCCTGCTGCGCGAGCAGGAGCATTTTGCCCGCCACCTGCGGAAACAGCCGCGTTTGTTACAGCACGCGCGTCCACTTCGCCTTGCGCTGCCGCCAGCCGCAAGTATTGGTCAACACCACCGGGAAGATGCTGCAGCGTGCCGCCTATCAGGGCATACTGGTCATCGGTAACGCGCTCCATGAGGTAGCGGTCGTGCGTCACCAGAATCAACGTGCCCGGCCAGCTATCAAGCATGTCTTCTACAACGGCCAACATGTCAACGTCCAGGTCATTGCCCGGTTCATCCAAAATCAAAACGTTCGGCTCATCCAGCAAAATGAGCATCAGCGCAAGGCGGCGCTTCTGCCCGCCCGAAAGATCGCACACCGGCTCGTTCAGATCTGCATGCGAAAAGCCCAAGCGCTCCAGAAGTTGCGCAGGTGTGGATTCCTTGCCGTCAAGCATCACGCGCGAATTATAGCGGCCAATAACCTGCCTCACACGATCGTTTCCAAACGCTTTCAGGTTATCCAAATGCTGCGACAACACGGCAAAGCGAACGGTCTGCCCAATGCGAACACGCCCCTTATCAGGCGTTATCTGACCCTGAATAAGACGCAGCAGCGTTGTTTTGCCCGCGCCGTTTTCGCCCACAATGCCCACGCGGTCACCCGGACCAATAAGCCATGTCACATCCGAAAGCACCGGCGGCTTGCCATCGAAAGAAACCGTTACGTTCTCTATGTCGCACACGCGCTTTCCCAAACGCGCCATGGCCATACGTTTTAGCTCCAACGTGTCACGCAAGGGTGGCACATCTGCGATAAGCGCCTGAGCTGCAGCAACGTGAAATTTCGGCTTCGTTGAACGCGCACGGGCACCACGCGAGAGCCAGGCGAGTTCCCTACGCAGCTGGTTTTGGCGCTTCTGTTCCGCCAAATCTGCCAAACGATCGCGCTCAACGCGCTGCATAATGTACGCGGAAAAGCCGCCTTCGAATGGCTCAACGTTGCCGTTGACCACTTCCCACATGTTCAAGCAGACTTCGTCCAAAAACCAGCGGTCATGCGTTACCACCAGCAGCGCGCCTTGCCCCGCACGCCACCGGTTTTTCAAGTGGGCGGCAAGCCACGTAATAGCACGAATGTCCAGGTGATTTGTGGGTTCGTCCAGGGCAAGAACATCCCAATCACCCACCAGAAGGCGCGCCAAGTCAACGCGACGGCGCTGTCCGCCCGAAAGCGTTCCCACCAAGCCATCCCAGGGAATGTCACTCAGAAGTCCAGCAATAATGTCGCGGATTTTCGCATCGGCCGCCCATTCGTATGTTTCCAGGTTGCCCACCACCGCGCGCTCAACGGTGCTTTCGTTGTCCAGGCCATCCATTTGCCCCAACATGCCAACCGATACGCCGTGAGTGCGATAAACACGTCCGCTATCAGGCTCAACGGCGCCGGTCAGCACTTTGAGCAATGTGGATTTTCCATCGCCATTGCGTCCAACAATGCCAATGCGCGCACCTTCATCGACCCCTAGCGACAAATCGCTAAACACTTGCTTCGTGGGGTAATCGACACATATTTTTTCGCAACCCAGCATGACCGCCATGGCGATTCCTTCCGTATTCATTCAAAGCCGATCCGCACGGCGTTCAAACAACAAGCGCCACGCAATCCGCATTTTTGCCTTCTCGAAGCAAAAATACTCTTGCGCAGCGCCTTGTTAATACAAGCTAGAGCAATTATAGGGCACGAACAAACCGCTTGGTAAACAGCAACGGAAAATCCTGCAATCGATAAAAACTTACGGGCGCTTGTTTTTCTCTTCTTCCGTAAGCGGGTCGTCAACGTTATTCAGCGTTACGCCGTCATCGATGGTAAGCATGGCCTGGTCAACCTTGCCAGCATCGAAATGGTAATCCTTGCCCGGCAGGAACGCGTTCATAAGAATGCCCACCAAAGAGCCAACAGCCAAGCCGGAAAGGCCAATGGTGATTTCGCCCACCACAATGTTGATAGCGCCCGCATCGCTGTAAGCAATGCCCAAGCTCAGCACCAGAATCAACGCAGCAATCAAAACGTTGCGGCTCTTGGAGAAGTCCACGTGGTTCTCAACAAGATTGCGCACGCCAACTGCGGAAATCATGCCATACAGAACCAGCGAAACGCCGCCCACCACACAGCTGGGCATGGCGCCGATAATGGCTGCAAACTTGGGGCTGAAGCTGAAGATGATCGCGAAAACAGCCGCCAGGCGCACCACGCGCGGATCGTAAACGCGAGTCAAAGCCAAAACACCGGTGTTTTCGCCGTACGTTGTGTTAGCGGGAGCGCCGAACAGCGACGCCACAATGGTAGCAAGGCCATCGCCCAAAAGCGTGCGATGCAGACCCGGATCGGCAATGAAATTACGCTCGCACGTGGAGCTAATGGCGGAAATGTCGCCGATGTGCTCAATCATGGTAGCCAGGGCAATCGGCATAATGGTGATGATGGCCGTCAGTGCAATACCCGAGTTGAAACCAGGTCCGAACAGGGAAAACACGGTGTTCTCCCACAGCACGGGCAGACCGATCCATGCAGCACTTTCCACACCGGAGAAATCCACAACGCCCATAAAACCAGCAATAACATAAGAAATGATAACGCCCATAAGAATAGGAACGATCTTGATCATGCCCTTGCCAAAGATGCTGCACGCAACAATAACAACAATGGCAATAATGGCAACCGGCCAGTCGGTCTGGCAGCTTGAGATTGCCGTGCTTGCCAGGGAAAGGCCAATGCAGATAACAATGGGGCCGGTCACAACAGGCGGGAAGTAGCGCATAACGCGCGCCGCGCCGAAAGCACGGAACAGCGCAGAGAGCACCAAATACAGCAAGCCTGCGCACGCAACGCCCAGGCAGGCGTACGGCAGATACTCAACGCCAGCTGCGGCAATGGCGAAATAGCCCGGCAGAAACGCGAAGGACGAGCCCAAGAATGCGGGCACTTTGCGCTTCGAGATCAAATGAAACAGAAGCGTTCCCAAACCAGCGAATAAAAGCGTTGCGGAAACGGAAAGACCGGTAAGGACCGGCACCAAAATAGTGGAACCGAACATTGCGAACATGTGCTGAAGACCCAAGATGCCCATCTTAGGAGCGCCCAGCTCACGCGCATCGTAAACGGCGGTAACTTCTTGTTCCGCCTTTTCCTGTTCTGACATGCAGACTCCCTTCATTTTTTAGGAAAAACCTAAAAATCGATTATCCCTTTTTTGCGCCAGCAGGAAAACACATTCGGGCAAAAACGAGTGACCATTTTACGGAAAAGAAACGATAGGCAATGCATCGTAAAGCAGCGCATTGTTGACAAAAGGTGGGGTAATTTGTCAACAGGCGAGGCTACGAGCGAACCTTCAGCACTGCCACCAGGAAGGTGAGAACGGAGAACACTACCGAGAAGAAAAACGCTGCGTGATACGCAAAAACAGATTGTCCCATCTGGGAAAACGCCACAATCAGCAGCACCATAGCGGCTGTTCCCAACGAGGCACTTGCTTGACGTCCCACCGTAAGAAACGAGCTACCGTCGGACACAATGGGACGAGGCAGTTTCTCAAGCGACCACCCGATAAACGGTCCGATGCTTCCCGAAATACCCGCCGCGCGAATTGCCTGAGACAGTGCCAGGAACCACAGCGGCGTTTCGTCGTCGCAGAACAGCGCCAAAACCGCGCCAACCACCAGAAACGTTGTGGTAGTTATCAGCACTTTACGTGCGCCGAACTTGTCCATCGAGGTGCCCGCGACCACATTCGCCACCAGCGCCATCAGCGATGCCGGTAGCAAAACAATGCCCGCATCAAGCGCCGTACCGCCGCGCAGGTCTTCCACATACAGCGGAACAACCAGCATGGTGCCCACAAACGCCGCACTTAAAACGCAGCTGCCAATGAAGCCCCAGCAATATTGACGATCAGCGAAGATATCCATGCTGATCAGCGGATTCACCATGTGCTTTTCGCGGCGCACGAACATAGCGATCAACAAAGAACCCACGATTATGGGAAGCCATACCGCAACATGGGTCACACCTAAATTGCTGGCGTTGCTGAATCCCAAAAGCAAACCCACAAAGCCAATACCGCAGGTGATGAATGATGGCGCATCAAAACGCTCTTGCTTGTTGCCCCCTTGCGAGCGCGCGCATTTCATAGTGGGGACCATCATGGCCACCATGAAACCGAACATCAACCAGAAAAAGCTCTTCCATCCGAACGCGCTTTCAAGTGCACCGCCGATCGTAGGACCCAAGTTCACCATGAAGCCCATGGCGACACCGTTGATTCCCATGAACAGCCCCATGCGTTCGCGCGGCATATCAACCATAACCATAGTCTGCATGGCGGGCATCATCAGGCCTGCGCCG
>CAKUDT010000020.1 GCA_934645125.1 uncultured Eggerthellaceae bacterium | reverse complement strand
TGGGTTGCCGCTGGGATGTTCCGCCCTGCCCCGGCTGCATTGAGCTGGACAGAGAGGGCATTGGAACCAGCTGTCACTGTGGGCAGCACAGCCGAGGGGACGTTCAGTTGGGCCGACAGCTTCCCATACAGCCCCTCGCCGGTGACGGACACAGTCGTTGCGATCAGCCGCTCTGCCGGGATGCCCGTGATGGTCTGGGTCGTCTGGCCATTGCTCCAGGTGTATTGATAGGAGGTGTTTGCCAGGCCCTCTTCCACGGTAGCTGTCATGGTGTAAGTCCCGCCGTCTTCCTCAGAAATGGTGATCGCAGCTTCTCCTTTGATCTCCCGCAGGTTCGTCACGGCCAGGTACTCTGCTTTCAGCTCATCATACGCCGCTTTCATTTCCTCATAGGTCGGCTCTTCCGAGCGGAGCAGTGCGTCAGCATCAGACAGTGCTTCCTGGAACGCATTCCAATGCTCAGAACTGCCGTTGGCCTCTTCGGTCAGCTTCTTGCTGTCCGTGACCATGCTGTTCAGAGTCAGCAGCATCTGGAAGACATCGTGCTCATTGGCGATCTCGTCCATCAGCTCATAATAGCAGGAATCCTGGTTGTAGGCCGTCACGACGGCCTTGTGATCGATCCGCAGGCCGTTGTCCTGCATGGCATCCAGGAAACGGTCCAGCAGTGTCTCCGGCAGGTTGCAAAGCAGCATGAACTCGGCGGTATACTCCTTGCCGTCATACGCGCCCTCTGCCGCCCCATAACCGTCCAGTCCGGCCAGGTAGCCGACTGTCTCGTTCAGGTGCTCATACGTCATCTCCTGGACAGGGATGTTCAGGTCCGTCAAAATGCTCCGCAGTCTGGCGCCTCTGGAGCTATCCTGATCCAGGTTATAGAGCACGACCTGGTAGGCCGGGATCTCGTCATCCGCACCGATCACCGGGATGGAAGCGGACACATAGTCCACCTCTTCACCCTCCCACTCCGTGTGGGGCAGGCGCAGCTTGACGAAGAGCTTTTCCCCTGCTTTCAGGTTAGCTGTTTCAAAGAGGGTCAGCGTCAAGTCACCTTTGGTAGCCGCTCCCAAGCGAGAGTTTGCTTTGGCAACGGTACGGCAGGCCGTGTAATTCTCCCACAACTCCTTGTCTTCAATCTCATCGTCTGTATACTCCCCGGAGCAGGCGTACACGGTAACGTCACAGTAGAAGTCATCTCCCATGGTCAGGTACTCATCCGAGTAATCTGTACTCAGAGAGACGGTCTTCGCGTTGCTCTTGACCGCACTGACTGAGAACGCCGTGTAGGGCGTACCCCAGTCCGGAGAAGGCTCCACGGTAATGACGTTGGACCGTGCCTCTTCTCCGCCAGCGGTCAGGACCAGCTGGAGCTTGCTGCCCGCTTTCAGTTTGCCGATCCCAAGGTAGATCGTCTGGTTTGTGGTAGTCCGATACAGACTGCCAGAGTTCAAAACCTCTGCTGTAGAGGGATCCAATGTATCGCCCGTGAACTGATACAGCTTATAGCCCGCCGAGCTAATGCTGCTGTCAAACCGCAGGGAAGCAGAGACCTCCGTCATGCCTGCCGTAACCTTCTGGGTCAAGAGATAGGCAACTGGCTTCTCTTTCTCCGGGGCTTTTGCGACCGTCACCGGTGCAGACTGTGCCAGAACAGTATTCCCCAGGCTACCGCTCCACAAAACAGCGATGAGCTTGTCATTTTCTTGCAAAGTTTTCGTCAGCGTGATCTTCTGGGAACTGCTGGATGCCGAAGCCAGGTGCTGGATTCCAACGTAATTACTGGAATTTTGGGTTGGATCAAAGCTGTCTCCCTGATAGGCATACAGCGTCAAGAGAGCGCTGCCCTCAAAGTCCGCTTTGATAGATACGGCGCTGCTGTCTGCCGTCACATTCTTTGTGGTGATCGATACCTGCGCCGTTATAGGTTCCTTTTCGATCGCCACCGCGTTGCTGTACTTGTAATACGTTCTATCCGTACTGCTATCCCAACGATACAAATAAGCTTGTACCGTATTGCCACCCCTCAGCACATTATTTTTAATGGAGAATGTATATATTCCCTTCCCATGATAGGTCTGAGAGCCGATAGGGGTGCGGCTATCTGCATCACCATCTGTCGCAGGGGTCCCTGTTGTCAAATACAGCCTGCAGCCCTGGAAGGAGGAAAGGCCGCTGACGTTCACGGTCACGGTAGTAGAGTCCACAGTAAAAGAGGTTTCCTGAATGCTGATGGCATCCTCTTCCGTCCCTGTCTCGGCTGCACTGACCGTCACCGGCTGAGATTGGGCTTGCAGTACACCATTGAGTAGCAGATATCCCACCACTTTCTTCCCGGCACTGAGCGAACCAGAGGCAACGGAAACACTGGTTTCCCCGGTCCCCAGCGCCGCAGTACTGCCAACCAAAGTACCCGTAGTCGTGGTAAACTCTGTCGTGCCTGCATCGTAGCTCTTCACCAGCAGGATCGTGCCGGTGGGGATCGTCCCGCCCAGGGTGAAGGGGATAGATGCAGCGTCTTCTCTCACGCTGCCCTTTACAGCCACCGTAGGCTTCTCCGTCTCCTGGATTCCAGAGATCAGGACCGAGTCATCCGGCTTATGGAACCCCGCTTCGTAGTCATTGCCAGGAGCAATATAGAGGTCTTCGTTCTGCGTCCAATAGACAACAGCTCGCACTCGATATCCTGCTTTCAGCGGGTTGTCTGTAAATGTAAATTCCTGGTGTGTGAGGGACTCTTTGACAGCGTAACTTCTCACCAATGCAATTTGCCCTTCTCCTTCAAAATCAAAAGTTTGTCCCTCCGGATACTGTGCAATCGCAAGATAGATGGAAATTTTCCCTGCTTTTGCATACTGGAAAAAGCGCTCATCTCCCGTCAAAGAGACATGGAGAGAGGTCGCGCCTGCCTGCAACTCTGTTTCATCAATGGTCGCGTCTGGATACGCATAGTCCTGGAAGCCATTGCCGTTCTCGTCCACAACTTCTGGCATCTGAACAGAGTTGACATGACGGTACCAATCATCCCCATCGATGCAAACATATAAACTGGCAATAACCCGGTAGCCTACAGGGACTTTTGTCAAATCCAGCGACAGGCTGCCACTACCACTCTTTGTGACGGTCACACTGCCGAGATTCAGTTTATGGTTGCCATCCGGGTCAAAGGCAACTGTCCCGGGATAGGCGTAGAAGCCCAAGGTCGCGCTGGAGATCTCATTGTCCAGGGTCACGGCATAGTCTACCGTGGTCTTCTCCTGCCGAAAGTTCTCCGTTCTGGGCTTGCCATTCTTCATCATCGTCACGGAGCAGTTTGCCAGGCGCTCCAGGGGTGTTTTGCTGACTGTAGCCTTGGAGATCAGCACGCTGTCAGCCGCCGCATAATACTCACGATCTTCTATTCCTTCGATCCCGTTGCTGTCATAAAACCGAAGCGCCGCCATGATCGAGTTCCCCTCTTTCAGCTCATCCAGTTTATTCGTGGGAATCGTAAATGTATAAGTTCCTTTGCCGGTGAAGATCTGGCTCGTCAGATCCTCCCGGCCCTCGTCATCGCCGGGCTGGGTCTGGGATGCGCTGCCCGTGCTAATACAAATACGGCTCCAATCTCCCCGGTTAGTATACCAGGAATACCCAGAAACTTTCACGGTGATCGTTGTACTGGACGTGGTGAAGCTCTTCTCCACGATCTCGAAGCTGTCTGTTTCGCTGTCGTCACAGACCACATACTCCCACTCAGCCGTCTTGTCGTCGTCATAGAGAACTACCAGCTTCAGCTTCTCCCCGGCCGTTAGACCGGAAAGGCCGGAGAAGGTCATAGCCTCCCCCATGGCCGGAGACTGTACCTGTGCGATGGGTTCCTCTGCGCCAGCGCGATACAGAGCGGCGGAACGCAGGGTTCTGGCGGTGTCATTGTACCGCTTCATTTTCGGCACAAAAGAAACCGAGGTACTCTCATTCGTCAGTTGGCCTTTGATGTACATCGCAAACGGCACCACAGCCGAAGTAACCGGAATGCCCTCAGAAACGTAATCGTTCGTACCTCCGCTGGCGTATTCTCTGGCCACAGCATACAGCACCTTGCCTGCGGCTGGTGCCGCACTGAGCGCAAGGGTGTTGTTCCCCGTTTTCAGGCCCACGCTATAGAAATAGCCCGTATACAAAGCGCCAGAATAGTCGTAGTCAAATACATTGGAAGGGATACTCTCCCCTGCGTCCAGTGCAATGACCTTCAAAACGCCGGAAGACGGCACTCGAGTCAGATTCACCGTGACTTGCTTGGAGGCATCGTCCACAGTGCCCACAATGGAAACAATGGACGGTTCCTGTTCCTTCTCCACAGTGATCGCCTCAGAAGTATAATCGTTCGTACTGCTTCCACTGGAATCTCGAATGACCGCAACTACTTTGTTCCCCGCAGTGGGAGCCTGTGTCAGCGTCAGCGTATTCTCCCCATTTTGCAGGTTGCCGATAACAGAGAAGTATAAGCTGGTATAGCTATTGAGCTTAGAACTATCATAGCTCTCTCCCGCCTCCAGCTCTACGATCCGGAAAATCCCCCCGCTCGGTAGATGCTTGAGTTGGACCTTCAGCTCTGTGGTTCGGTTCGTGACTGGTGTGGTCGTAATCGCAGCCGAGGGGACCGGGTCTGCATCAGAGATTTCTACCACATCGCTGTATTCATAAGTAGTAACATCTTTATCCATATCATAGGAAAACAAATATGCCTGCACATTGTTTCCCAAAGATAATTTACTTGCGTCTATTTCAAAGGTATAGGAACCAGGGCCCGTAAAAGTTTCTGCTTTTAAGGTCGTTCGTCCCTTCATATCGTAATCATTTTGTGTACCAATGGGTCCGGTGGTAAGTTTTAGCTTTGCACCTGATAAATTTTCATACCCTGTCACATTCACTGTAACAGAGGTCGTTGATGTTGTGATCCTCTGCGTTTGGATCACAATGCTGTCACCCTCCGCTGCAAACGCGGACGTTGGCAGCAGCGAGAAGAGCATCATGATCGCCAAGAGTAGGCTGATGGTTCGTTTCTTCTGCATTGGGGTTCCTCCTAAGGTAAGATATGCGCTCTACAGTTAGCTCTAGCTAACTATGATTCAAAAGGAAAGCATCGCCTCCAAAGTTAGCGATGCTTAACTCTTTTTTAGAATACCTTATCTTGGGCAGGATGTCAAGAGAAAGTCCTACAATCAGTCACCCATGGAGCATACCTAAAAACTGCGTAAATGTATCGCAGATAGGGAATACCCTCTCCGTTTCATGATCATAAAAGACTATCCTTTTATCCTTTACACAAAAGAAGTTGCCCGCCGGATCTATACCAAACGGAAACATGGATAGGAGAGAGCTACCTTCTTTCCGAAACAACTCCACAAACTCATAGATATTATCCATATCGTCTGCATTGTAAGAAAGCAAGCCACCAAACACCTTGTCCCTGTTTCCTCTAAAATCAATGAGGCAAGGCACTGGAACACCGGCATTATGTTCCACTATACAGTTTTTCAAATCATCAGGAAGTTGATAGCAGTACTTAATTTCCAAGTCATCTATCTTAAACTTATCCTTCAATGGAGATACGTACTTCCATTGTATATCTTCCATAATCCGCCTCCTCATCGAATACCACCACACCAGATGGTATTGCCACCAGTATGGTTGCTTAGTGCATGAATCCTTGTGGGAACTAATTCCATTCTACCAGGCACTTCACTATGATGCCAGGTCAATCCTTTGATATATGCATCCCCATTCATAATTTGTTCAAGTTGCTGTGGAGTATACTGTTTTATCATCTCTGGATTAGTCTTAATTTCATTTCTCAGTTCTTTTGTGCAATATTTAAAAATATGCACATCTCCAGATTTCCACAGTTCTTTTGGTACCTCAATTGCAATTTTAAATGGAAACTCAGGCACAGTAACCTTTATCTTTTCCGAACCTACCTGGATAGTTTTTTCAACGTAAGGCACACCTGTGATTTCATGAGCCTCTCCTGTAAGTTTCTCGTTGATACATTTTAACACTAAATTTCCTGTAGTATCTATATGTAACGCTTCGATTGCATTATCGGACAAAATCCCTTCTTCCTTAAGCTTTTCAGCAAGTTCCTCAGATATAGGTTGTAGCTCAGTAGATATCTCCTCTGTCATTTCAACAGTTTTTTCAATATTGTCCTGAATAACCGATTCTAAAGATTGCGTCTTAATTACTTCTAAATCCGGTTGTAGGACTTGTCCCGTCTTAAAAACCTCCTGTAACGCAACCTCTCTTACCTCGGTTGTTTTCTCAACGGCTTTTGTTGCCATTTTACCTATATTCGTAAGGACTTCTCCAACCATATCAGGGAACCTTCTTCCTTATAGCCGACGTAATTTCTTCAAGCAGTTCCGTTGACACTGTAAGAAAATACTGTTCAATGCTTGATTTTATATCAACTGTCTTAGACATCTCTCTCTTAATCAATTCCGAAATGATAAGAATACCTCGGTTGTGACATTCCTGTTTATATGCTTCTCTAAGTTGCGCCTTTACCTTGTTGATGTATTTCACACTTTCCGTCACAAAGAGCTTCATAAGATCTTTGCAAAGGGGATCTGGCAATGGTTCATTAGTTTTATAGACACCATTGAGCAGCAACTGGATAACATTCTCTCCCAGAAGAGTTGCAAAAATATCATTTTTGTTCCGACACATCACAAGGGGAATATTTTCCCTAACTAACTTCTTATTTAGCTTATCCTTACTATGATGAATTGACTGAATGATTTCATCCTCCGTTTGAATCAACAGCGCATTGAGAAGTTTGAGTGCAAGACTATCCCTTAGTTCAACCGTACTTTCCTTAATTAAGCTGTAGTTGATCTCCTCAAACATTCTACCCTCTCTCTTCAAGAGGATATCTTCATTATTAACAACAGTGTCTTCGACTGAAGAAATACAGACCTGCATTGGTAGACTCATGCCTTCTTTGTGGCAGAGGGCAACGCCCGTCTTCAAGTCTCCCAAGTAAATAGCATCCTCTTCTTTCATTCCAATAGTATTAGCAACTAGAAGCTGATCATCCGCTGATACAACTCGGTGGATAATTTTATTGGAAGAGTTTTTTATGACGTCCGGAGCTAGTTTGCTGGGTATTTGCTCTGCAATAATAACACCTTGTCCGTAAGAGCGCATTTCTGCAATCATATTTGTAAAATGCTCTACAGCTTTGCCCTTTGGGTTCCCCATGTTTTCCGAAGACCGCTCTGTATCCACATTCTTCAAAAGACGGTGGGCCTCTTCAATCACTAACAGGTGCTGTAACCCCAATTTCTCTGTCAAATGTTCATCCTTGAATACCTGTCGGTATTCATTAATGAATACGAGTAGTAGTCCTACACAAAACGCCTTATCTGCATCATCTGCTAGCCCTTCTAATTCAAAGACTACGTTTTTCTGCATCAGAAGTCCTGCATCAAATGGCTTGTATGTGTTAAACATAAACCCTTTTGATCCAATACACAGGCTTTCTAATCTGGCCAGAATCGCTGTTTTTATATTTCCACCTACCTCACCGTCATACTGCATCTCTTCTTCTATGTACCTTTTTACCTCATTTTTCAAATCCTGCATAGTTGGAAAGAGATATTGATGAGCTATCATCTTATATTTTCTCTTCATATGTGCAGAATCGAAGACTTCCAGCAAATTATCGAGGTTTATCAGCCAAGGATGGTATCCCAACGTCAGGTTCCAACCTTTCTTTTGATAAACATTGTGGAGGCACTTTTCTAAAATATAAGGCATTGGCCCATAGAAAGAGAACGATGCATTGAATAGATCTTTCAAAAAGTCAATGTGTGTCTGTAGATTAATCCCGCATTGAATATAGAACGGATTAAACTGCAAACAGTTTAGCTCCGGTTTTCCAAGTGTATAGACAGTAAGAGGCTCACGTTCTTCTGGCAGACGAATATTTCGGTATTCCTTCTTGGCAGACTCGATAACCATAAATGGTTTATTGCAGTTTTGTAGAATTCCCTTTACCGTAGTAGTTTTGCCACTGCCAGTAATACCACAAATAAAGGTGTGCTTATTCAAATCTGACTCGCTCAAAGTGAAATTCATATTGGGCAAAGGTCGTTGTCCATCTAAAACTTTACCTATCACAACGCCATCTAATGCAGATGATACCATAGGATAAGCTTTCCCCTGTTTCAGTTCAAAGTCCGGAACAGGCTTAAATGGTGGTGTACAAATCATGCCCAACTCCGCTGAAGTAATTGGTACCAATAGTGGATTTGTTTCTTCCATGTACGGAATCAATATCTCATTTTGAGCATCCAGCGAATACTCATAGTGTCTCAGTGGCAAGATATCCGTCGATGACTTAGCCAATTCTCCACTCAAACAAGACTTTATAATGTTAGCTACAAGGGGGGAGTCCGCCGAGTATGCAACTGCTGTTCCCCACATACCAACATTCTGTCCCTGTTTTAAGCGTTCTACGGCTTTATCACAGAAGTCAATCAGTTCTAATGCAAATCCATTTTGGATATCATAAGAAACTGTATTACTAGAACCAATTGCCTTTGCTACACTTTTTGAAACATTATCAGTTGTTGAAGTGTTATAGATGATCGCATTCCAGCCTTTCGACTTCGTAGTACCCGTGGAATTAGATGTAGTATTTGTCTCATTTTCCTGTCGTGCAAGATTTTTCTTACTAACAGCGAAGCACTCATCCCGCACTGAAACAATCGTGTGGTACCTTCTTTGAATCTCCTCCAGAGAATATGGTTTAGCCACAAATAGGACGCTATAATTCTGCCCGTTCAGAGATTTCATTAGGGTAGAAATATCAAACATCTGCCTATCGTCATCCAATTTTAGAACCGGTACAGAAGAAACGATTCCCCCATTTTTTGCATGGAGATTTTCGTACACAGAACTTGGATCATACGCTGACAAATCAATCCCAGTTAAAAGTCCTCGAATCAAGGGGCTGATAACCCCCTCTGCCTCTTTACTGCCAACGCCTATCACAAGATCCGTCTTACCTTCACAGCTAATGACCCCATATACGATAGTCTCTCCCAGCGAATAAAGGGCTGTAAATAATTTTTCCATTCGCTCCTGAAGATATTCTGCCAAATTTTCAACATTCTCAACAGTGCAGCTGTTGAGACGAAAGAACCACATGCCAGAAAGGCTCCCCTGTGAATTGTCATCAAGATAATTCTTTACAAAATCGCTATCAATCGCTAAGTAAGGAGAAACACACTGAATGAAGCTCTCTGCTTGATTCCCCAGAATGGCTGCACTATTACCAAGATCCTCACTCAGTTTTATACTCTTCGCTTCTTCGCTTTTCATAGTCTTTTCCCCCACAAATCACAAAGACTGCTTCAACTCCTCAACCTTCTTATCGTAGAAGTTGACAACCTCATCAACCCAGTGCAATAATTCCAGCTCCAAATTCTCCATGAATCTCTTCACAGCAACCTGAAACCTTTCTTTGTTCCTTTCCGGAACAATTTTTACATAGGTTACCCCTCCACCGCCAATGCCAGCAAGCACAGCACCAGCAATTACCACAGCAAACGGAAGCCCTACAAGACCGTGTAAAACGCCCAGTAGGACGCCCCCAACAGCGGCCGATCCCACAGCAGCTGTAGCTGTAGCATAAGTGCGGTTGATTTCATCAAAGTCCACACCTGTGCCATACGCCTCTAGAGATTGAACATCAAACTGATACGCCTCCGCAATCTGTCCTCTCAGATTCAGCGCATAAAACCTATTGGCATTTGCATCATCCTGAAAAACTTCTTCTTTCAGGGTCTCTTTCGAGAGAATCGAATAGAGGTCGAAGATATAACCTTCTGTCGCAGCAGTGACCCCGCTAGATACGGTCTCCACAATCTGCTGTGTAGCCACGTCACTGTTAGGTGCAGATTCTATGATAGTTTCAACTTCCACATTAAGTTCCTCAAACAACTTCTTAATGTGACGCTTGACCTGATTATCCGACATTTTGATCGATACCTCCCTTAAGATTTTTTAATTGTACAGACATAGTCTGGAGCTTTCCCAACAACGTATCCGTTTTTTTGATTTCTGCCTGGATTTCCTCTGCAGTCTGTCTTTTTTGCACAATAGCATTATACTCATCTCGCTTGATTCTTGCGTTTTTGCTTAGTTCTTCGCTATAAGCGGTTGTTGTATGGCGGACAAATTCCTTCAGGTCCTTAATTGCTTGGTTCCTGATTGACTTAATCCTGCCGAGGATACTATCCTTAACCAACTTATAATACTTGCTTTGCGAAAATCGGCTACCCTGGTGAGTCTTCTTAAACGTCGTACCTGTAGTATAGTAATAAGGTTCCTGTGCCTTATCACTTTTCTTCATATCCTCTTTAATTTTTGCAAAGGACTCTTTCGTTAGATCTGGCTTTAGTGTAGAGTATCTAATGCCTCCCTTATTGCTGAGCGCAATCAAAGCCGCATCGCACTCAGCAACTATGTTTTTTTGGAGCTCAGCCTCGAATTCAGTGAAGATGTCTATCTTGCGAAAGGAAATTTTCTCCAGCTCATCTATACTATCGTAGCGAGTCCCATCAATCTTTTCGATTTCTGCCTCGTACTGTTCAATGACTCCTTTCGCTCGTTGGTCGATTACTCCACCACTACTGGCATATTTGTCCACCACTTTATCAACATCTTCGTTGATTTTTCGGGTAAGTGCCTCAAGTTCCCTCTTGATCCTGTTCATCTTATTCCCCAGTTCAATAGGGTCCTCGGCCTTTTCTTTATAGAGGCCAATTTCCTCTTCCAACTGATCTGAAACAGTATCAACCACCTGAATCATGTGCCCCACGAAATCACTCATAGCAAGATACTGTGCTTTGTGTGCAAAGAGATTCAGCATATCATCCACAACATCGAAATTAGAGAGCTCTTTCAATATTTTCAGGAAGTTCTCTCTGCTTCCCGCTGCCTTGAACCACGCTCCTGCAATGAAACCATCTAGCTGATTCTCTCTAGCCAGAGTCCCCATATAGTTCTGAATCTCCTCAACAGTCCTGTCTTTTACCGAATTATAAAACAATTCTACCTTGCTATCTATTGGAATAATTTGTTTTTCATTGATACCAGGAATTTGTTTCAACGCTTCCTCATGGATTTTAGTAATATTTTCCTGCGTTTCATTCGCCGCTCTGGTCAACAGAAGAAACATTGCGTCTTTATTTCGATCTGCACTCTTTGTCGTCAGAAATCTACGGAAAGATGTCGCTTCCAGTGCACCTCCTACCATTGATTTCAGGAACATGACCGCATTGGCCTTTTCGATGTAGTGGTTCGTGATATCCCCCACCCGACCATCTGCATTGACGCCAGGAGTATCTATAATCTCGATGTTCTTCAAGTCAGCATCCTCAAACGGGTACTCAATTTCGATTTTCTTAACGATGTCATGCCAAGCAGGTTGCCGTTTTTGGATGTACTGGCGAATCTTATCCTCGTATTCTTTGTCAGGAAGATTATAAATATTTTCGTCCTTCATACTTTTTATTAAATCCCTGATTTCTTGCTCAAGAATCTTTTTATCTTTCTTGTGCATCAGAAGTTCAATGTTAATGGCGGAGACTGGAATAGCTCGGTAGGCGTCATCCATTGCCGCATTAGCCATAAGAAAGTCTTTGATTTTCTTTTCATCGCAAATCTTCTTGGTTC
This sequence comes from uncultured Eggerthellaceae bacterium, assembly GCA_934645125.1. Lineage (GTDB taxonomy): Bacteria > Actinomycetota > Coriobacteriia > Coriobacteriales > Eggerthellaceae > CAKUOV01. Next base: position 461 of record CAKUDT010000020.1, on the reverse strand, counting down.
TATCATCCGCATAGGTTGCTGTTAGAGTAAATTGCTGCCCATAACGAATCTCTACGATGGCGGAGGTGCATTGTTTTACGTCCATGGGCAGAATTTCTTTACCTAGATAAGCATTGATGAAGGTAGATTTACCACTTTTCGCTTCGCCAACAACCATAAGCAGAAATCTATCCTGCTCGATATTTTTCGCCTGCGTCGCAAGGCTATCCAGAGAGTTATCATACGTTGTCTCTTTTCCCTGTTTCACGCTCTGGACGATAGGCAGAAAAGCTTGATATGCCCCTAAAACCTCTGTTTTCATCTTCTTATAATTACTAGTCATAACGCACGCTTCCTTTCTGTTATGCCACTGAACTTCTCATTCATAATTTAGTTACACATTCTCCTTGGCTCCTCATCCACATCTCAACCCCGCTTCCAAACACCTCCGCCTCCACGTCCCAGCCGTCGTCGTCCTCTGC
>CAKUDT010000019.1 GCA_934645125.1 uncultured Eggerthellaceae bacterium | reverse complement strand
TGCCGCGCCTTGCCGCCTCGCTGCCGATTGTGTTTCTTTCCAGCAAAAACTACTGGTGGTAGAAGCTGTGCTTCTCGTATTTCGGCTCGCAGCACAAGTTGATGCCGAGCTTCTTGTATAGCTTCTCGTCGTTGCTGGCGGGAATCACGCTGAAGAACGCGTCGCAACCGTTCAGCTCGGACAGCTTCTCAATGGCTTTTGCGGCGCGCTCGTTCGTGGCCGAGCTAATGGAGAGTGCGATGAGCGTCTCATCGGAATGCAGACGCGGGTTTTTCGAGCCAAGTTTTTGCAGCTTCAGGGCGCAAATGGGTTCGAGTGCTTGGTCGGTCAAAATGTAATCTTCGTCGGGAATGCCTGCCAGCTCTTTGAGTGCGTTCATCAGAGCGGACGATGCGCAGCCCATCAAATCCGACGTTTTACCCGTTACAATGCGTCCGTCGGGCAGCGTGATAGCCGCCGCAGGTTTGCCCGTGGCTTCTTCCTTGACTAGCGCCGCCATGCGTCCGCGCGAAAGATCAAGCGTTACGCCGGCCGATGCCATGATGTTTTCCAGGCGCTCAACAACATCGGTGGAGCCACCCGTTTTTTTCGCCTCCACGGCGGCGGCAAAGAAGCGACGGAAGATTTCCATGCGGCTTGCTTCGCGGCACGCCTCGTCGTCGCAAATGGCAAAACCCACCATGTTCACGCCCATGTCCGTGGGGCTCTTGTACGGGCATTCCTTCACAATGTGGTTCATCATTTCGCGCAGAACGGGGAAAATCTCAATGTCGCGGTTGTAGTTGACGGTGGTCTCTCCGTATGCTTCCAAGTGGAAGTGGTCGATCATGTTCTTGTCGTCCAAATCGGCCGTGGCTGCCTCATACGCGATGTTCACAGGGTGGGAAAGCGGCAAGTTCCACACGGGGAACGTTTCCCATTTCGCGTAGCCGGCAACGTTTCCGCGCTTGTGCTCGTGATAGAGCTGGGATAAGCACGTTGCCATTTTGCCTGATCCAGGTCCTGGAGCGGTTACCACAACCAGCGGACGGCTTGTTTCGATGAAGTCATTTTTACCATAGCCCTCGTCGCTTACAATGCGAGCCATGTCGTTGGGGTAGCCTTCAATGAAGTAGTGGCGATAGCTGCGCACGCCCAGCGCGCTCAAACGGCGGCGGAAGGCGTCGGCCTTCGGTTGACCTGCGTATTGCGTGATAACCACGCTTCCTACGAACAAGTCAAGGCTTTCGAATTCGTCCATTAGGCGCAAGACGTCTTCGTCGTAGGTAATGCCGTAGTCGCCGCGCACTTTGCTTTTCTCAATGGCGTCGGCGGATACTACGATAACGATTTCGGCCTCGTCTTTCAGGCTTTGCAGCATGCGCACTTTCACATCGGGTTCGAAACCGGGCAGCACACGGGATGCGTGGTAGTCATCGCGCAGCTTGCCACCAAATTCCAGATACAGCTTGCCGCCGAACTGGTTGATGCGCTTGCGGATGTTCTCCGACTGCAACTCGATGTATTTTTGGTTGTCGAACCCGATTTTCATGCAAAAACTCCTATCTGAGCGCCAGTGATATCCAGCGACTTACTGTAAAGCTGCGTCGCCGATAACGGCAACAATGCGGCGCACGCCCGCCGAAGAGCTCTTTTCCTTTTGGATCTTGAACGCCTTGAGCTCGGCCGTGTTCGCAGCATGGGGGCCACCGCACAGCTCGGTGTCGTAATCGCCCATGATGTAGACCCTTACTCGATCGCCGTACTTGTCGTCGAAGATGCCCACGGCGCCCATGGCGCGTGCTTCCTCAATGGGCATTTCGCGGCACTCCACTTCCACGCCTTCTTGGATGGCCTTGTTCACAATGCCCTCGACCTGTGCAATTTCTTCCGGCGTCATCTTGCGCTCAAAGTTGAAGTCGAAGCGCAGGCGCTCGGCGGTGATGTTGGAGCCGCGCTGGAACACGCTGTCGCCCAGTACCTTGCGCAGTGCGCCGTGCAGCAAGTGCGTTGCGGTGTGCAGGCGTGTCGTTTGCTCGGAGTTGTCGGCCAGGCCGCCCTTGAAGCGTTGCTCGGCGCCCGCGCGGGACTTTTCCTGGTGCTCGGCGAAGAACTTCTCGTAGCCTTCGGTGTCAACCGTCAAGCCGCGCTCGGAAGCAAGTTCGCAGGTCAGCTCCAAGGGGAAGCCGTACGTGTCGTACAGGTGGAACGCCTTCTCGCCATCGATCTGGCCGCCTTCGGGAATGCCGTCCATAATCTTGTTGGCAAGCTTCGTGCCCTTATCGATGGTCTTGGAGAATGTGTCGATTTCCTTTGCCAGCTGGTCGATGATGACCTGATGATGCTCGGCAAGCTCGGGATATTCGTCCTGGTAATCGGCAACCAGGATCTCGGCGTACTGCAAAAGCTCGCTGAAATCGATGCCCAGCTTCATGCAGTGGCGCATGGTGCGGCGAATCAAGCGGCGCAGCACGTAGCCCTGGTCAACGTTGGACGGCACCACGCCGCGCTCGTCGCCCAGCAGAAACGTGGTGGAGCGCATGTGGTCGCAGATGATGCGAATAGCGCGACGCGATTCTTCATCGGCCGTGTCGTAATTGATGCCGGTGGTCTGCTCAATGCGATTGATAATGGGCTTGAACAGTTCGGTGTCATAAACGGAATCCACGTCGTTGAGCAGGCACAATACACGCTCCAGGCCCAGGCCGGTGTCAACGTTGTGACGACCCAGCGGACGATACGTGCCGTCTTCTTCCTTGTAGAACTCCATGAACACGTTGTTCCAGATTTCCACGTACTTGCCGCAACCACAGGAAGGCTGGCAGTCGGGACCGCAAGGCTCCTTGCCCGTGTCGAAGAAGATTTCGGTGTCGGGGCCGCACGGGCCGGTTACGCCAGCGGGACCCCACCAGTTCTCCTTGCGGGGGTAGAAGTAAATGCGCTCGTCGGGGTAGCCCAGGCTACGCCACGTATCAGCGGAAACGTTGTCGCGCGGAATGCCTTCTTCGCCTTCGAACACGGTCACGGAAATGCGCTCTTGCGGAATCTCCAGCACCTTGGTCAGGAACTCGTGGCTTAAGGGGATAGACGTTTCTTTGAAGTAGTCGTTGAGCGACCAGTTGCCCATCATCTGGAAAAACGTCAGATGGCTGGCATCGCCCACTTCGTCAATGTCGCCAGTACGCAGGCACTTCTGGCAGTCAACCAGGCGATTTCCCGCCGGATGGCTTTCGCCCATCAGGTAGGGCACCAGCGGATGCATGCCCGCAGTGGTGAACAGTACGGTGGGGTCGTTTTCGGGAATGAGCGAAGCGCCCTTGATCAAGGTGTGGCCATGCTCAACGAAGAAATCAATATAAGCTTTCTTCAGTTCCTTCGCGGTTAGTTTCTTCATTGCTGTTTTTCTCCTTGTATATATAAGTCAAAGACTTTATTACCTGCTCAAAACGTTCTGGATTGACATTTCGCCCTTCTGCATTTTCTCGGGGCACCTTAAGGCCTCCTTGAAAATGCGGCGGGCGAACTGCCTGGTCCAGAACGCCTTGAGGCGTTCGCCCCCGAAAAGCGGAGCAATCGCCCAAAAGCGTTACGCGTTGTTCTGCTGATCAACAAGATTCGAAGCGCCATACCGTTCGCGTAGTTGGGGCTTTTCGATCTTGCCGGTAGCGTTGCGCGGAACGTCCGCGAAGATAATACGCCTCGGTCGCTTATAACGGGGAAGTTTCATGCAGAACTCATTAATGGCTTCCTCGGTAAGGCCTTCGAACTCGGGTTTGAGCTCAATAATGGCGGCGCAAATCTCGCCTAAACGTGCATCGGGCAAGCCGATAACGGCAACGTCTTTGATGGCGGGATGTCCGCTCAAGAAGTCCTCAATCTGCACGGGGTAAATGTTCTCGCCGCCAGAGATGATAACGTCCTTCTTGCGGTCAACCAGCCAAATGAAGCCGTCTTCGTCCGTGCGCGCCATGTCGCCCGTAAGCAGCCAGCCGTCCTTGAGCACTTCGGCGGTGGCTTCGGGATTGTTGTAATAGCAGGTCATAACGCCGGGACCCTTCACCCACAGCTCGCCGACTTCGCCGTTTTCCACATCGCAGCCATCTTCGCCCACAATGCGCGTCTGCCAACGATAGCCCGGAATGCCAATGGCGCCCACGTGGTCCACGTTGCCAATGCCCAGATGCACACATCCCGGGCCGGTGGATTCGGACAGACCGTAGTTCGTGTCGTAATCGTGGTGGGGGAAAATCTGCAGCCAGCGCTCAATCAGGCTCTTCGGAACAGGCTGCGCGCCCACGTGCATCAGGCGCCACTGGTCAAGCTTGTAATCGTCCAGGTTCACTTCGCCCGTTTCAATGGCATGCAGAATATCTTGCACCCACGGCACCAGCAGCCACACGGTGGTGCATTGCTCGGAGCTTACGGCGCTCAAAATGTCGGCGGGCTTCACGCCGCGCAAAATTACGGCTTTCGAGCCGGCAATCAAGTTGCCCATCCAGTGGAACTTCGCGCCGGTGTGATACAGCGGCGGAATGCACAGGAACACGTCATCGTGCTGCACGTTGTGATGGATTTGTTCCATTTCCGCAGCTTGCGCCAGACTTTCGTGGTTATGCAGAATTGCCTTGGGGAAGCCCGTGGTACCGCTGCTGAAATAAATGGCGGCGTCGTCGCTTTCTTTCAAGGGAATCATGGGGTCCTTGCTAGAGCAGTTCGCCGTGAGCTCGCTGTAGCTTTCCGCGAACGTGGGGCAGTCGGTTCCCACGAAGAACAGCAGGCGATTGCGCTGAACGGTGTCCGCAATCTCTTCAATGCGGCCCACGAATTCGGGACCGAATACCAACACGTCAACGTCGGCCAAGTTCAGACAGTACTCAATTTCGGAGCTGTCATAGCGGAAATTCAGCGGCACGGCCAATGCACCGGTTTTCAGCACGCCAAAATAGATGGGCAGCCATTCCAGGCAGTTCATCATGAGAATGCCCACTTTGTCGCCCTTTTTCACGCCGCGCGAAAGCAGCAAGTTGGCAAAACGGTTCGCTTTTTCGTCAAACACATGCCAGGTGATTTCGCGACGATACGGCTGCGCTTCGGTGCTTTCGATCAGGTCATAATCGCGCCACGTGACGCGACGGTGTTCTTTGATTTCCGGGTTGCGCTCTACCAGCGCTACCTCGTTGCCGTATTCAGCGGCGTTCCTTCTTAGGAAGTCTGTTACGGGCATGAATCCTCTTCTCCGTTTCCTTTTGCCTGTCGTATGCAACTCACCTGCGGTTTTGGTGGGGCATCCGTGTTTTTTCGCTTACACGAATGCTAATTGCGTAATTAAATATAATACCGCAATTGGGCGGCGTGCTATACTGCCGTGCATGATAAACGACTTAAAATATTCGCATTATGCTTCAGACGGTGTTTCGGAAGATCCCGGCGCGGGTGTACTGGGCGCTTGTGGCGTGGCTGCAAGAGCGCATGACGGCGTACGCGATTGCGTGTACGGCGAAGCGTTCGGGGCGCGCGGCGTCGAGCGCGGTGAAACTTCCGCATCCGTTTGCCGCGGTGCTTCTGTTGCCGCTCGTCTCGGTGCGTCTTCGCGGGCGTTCACCGGTGTCTTCGCGCTGCTTTCGTTGCTTTTGCTGCTGATTGCAACGTTGTGCGTGCCCACGGTGCGTGCGTTTGCGGAGGAACCCTTCTTGTCGGTGTCTTCCACCTCCCAATATGGCGTGCCGTACACCACCATGAGCCAGGTGCGCAGCGAAATGCGCATCGAACGGCTTTTCACCCATTCCGATAGCATCGAGCGCGGCGATGTGTACCTGATTGTAGCCCCCGGCTGGGAATGGAGCGATATCAAGCAGGACGCCACCCCCACGCTTTACAGTTTTGTGTACGCGAACGCTTCGGCGAATTTGACGTACAACGGCGCGTTGAACTGGGATGAGCATAAAGATCTAACATCACTGCATGTTCTTGCGTTCAAAACGATCAGCCCCGAAGGCATGGAAGAAGTCATGAATCGCGTGGTGAACAACCTGAAAACGGGCGATTCGCTGGTCATCACGAATTCCGTGGCGTTTTTGGGTGAATGCGATGAGGCCGAGGATTATTCTTGCTTCGTGGTAAAAGACGCCTCTGACAAGGGACTTTTCACGTCTTCGACCACGCGCCATATGGGCTTGATTGCCACGCGCGATGCCATTGCTGCAGTTGACGCACTTGCTTCCACGTCGCAGCGTTTCCCGGCAAGCCTGACCGTTTATCCCGCATCGGAGCTTATGCCCACCATCACGCGTTTGAACATCCTGGAGCGCGACTCCGCCATGGCCACCGCGTTGCAAGAATCTCAGCCAAGTTTTGTTGTGGTCATGGTGGGGATTTTGTTTTTTGCGGTGCTGTGCACGGCGGTGCTGCTTTTCTTGGAGATTCGCATCCGGCCGAAAGTGCTGGCGTACCTGTTGCCCGCTGCGCGCATCATGTGGATATTCTCGCTGGCCATTCCGCTTGCCACGTATCTGATGATGTTGCAGCTGCCTACGCATCCCGATGCCGAAATTTGCCTGGACTATTTCTGGTTCTGCGTTCTTGAGATATCGCTCGTGTGCCTGATTGTGGCGCTTGTCTTCCGCTGGACCTGGGCTTATATGGGTCTTTTGGGCGCTACAGTGATCACGTTGGTGCTTGATCAGTTGGCAGGCGGGCCGCTTTCGGTGGGCAGCTATCTTTCGTATGCGCCGGTGGAAGGCGTGCGATTCTTCGGCATTGGCAACGAGGGCGCCGCGCTGCTTTTCGGTTCGTGGGTCATGCTGGTGGCGTTCTATCTAACGCGCCGACCCTTCAGCAAGTTGTCGCAGCGCTTGCGTCGCTGGCTGTATCCGGTGGCGTCGCTGATTATTTGCACGGTGATTGCGGCTCCGTGGTGGGGCGCGAATTTTGGCGTTATCATCTGGGGCTTAGTGGGAACATTCGTGTCGTGGCGTCTGTTTAGCGGACATAAATTCAGCAAACGCGAAGTGGTGGTGGCTGTTTTTGTTTCGGGGCTTCTTGCTGTTGTGGTGCTGTTCCTGGACACCACGTTCAACAGCGGCTCGCATATGGGCGGTCATGTGAATTTCTTCGCAGGCGACCTTTTGGGGCAAATCGTCCAGGTTTTTGTGAACGTGGGCAAGTATTGCTGGGATACGCTGGTGTTTTCTCCGCTGCTCACGGTGCTTTTTGTGGCCGTGGTGGGATTCCTGCTGTTCATTGCTATTGCGCAGCCCGGCCCTTACGAGGCGTTTTGGAAGCTGCATAGCGAATTCCACGGCGCATTTTACGCGCTGATTGTCACTGCCATTCTGATGTTTCTTTTCGAGGACTCGGGCATTTTGATGCCGGCGCTGCTGTTGCTGTATCCGCTTTCGGGCCTGATGTGGTTCGTGTGCAACTTCCACAGCTGGCACATCCGCTCGTTCATCAAGGAGCGCGGCGTGCTTGAACGCTAGGCGCTTGCGGCGAAGGCTCAAGCAAGGGAAGGGGTTGGCGCGCAGCACGTGGCAGTGCGCGGTGCCGTGCGGCAGCACGATTGAGCAAGGAAAGGGGCGTGCATGAGCGAGCAAGGGCGGCTTGCAGGTTTCGACGCTGCGCAGCGGGGAGCGGCGCAGTCGGGCACGATGCAACTCGGCATGATGCGGCTTAACCCCGCGCAGCTTGATGCCCATTGCCACCTTCAGCATGACCCCCGCTTCCGCATGTATGCGCAAACGCACCCTGACCAGCACTTTTTCTGCATGACGGAAACGCCTGATGAGTATGTGCGGTTTCGCGATGCGGGTTTGCCTGCTAACGTTTCGCTGGGGCTGGGCTTGCATCCTTGGCGCGTTTCGGCTGATGTTGCTATCGCACATGCCCAGGTAGATGGCGTGTTGCGGCTCTTGTCCGATGCATGGCTCATAGGCGAAGTCGGCCTTGATTTTTCCCCGAAGCATGCGCACACGCGCGACAACCAACTTGCGGCGTTTCGCGCAATCGCCCGGGCGACGGCCCGTACGCCGCTTTCCGGGTCCGCCCAAGCCGCGTGCTTTGCGGCAGGTGGTGCGCGGGTGCTTTCCGTTCACGCTGTTCAGGCGGCGGGCGATGTACTTGAAATCCTGCAAGAAGCAGGTTGTCTTGACGCGTGCGTTTGCATCTTCCATTGGTTTTCGGGCACGAGCGATCAACTGGTGGCAGCGCGCCGCGCGGGATGTTACTTCTCGTTCGGTTCGCGCGCTTTGGCAACGAAACGCGGTCGTGCGTATGCAGCACAGCTGCCCGCTCATCGCGTCCTGTATGAAAGCGACGCGTTCTTGCTGGACGAGTGGCTGGAAGACCGGCAAGGCACCGTTCCAAACGACTAGCTGGCTGGTTGCGCCCCGCCCGCGTCTACCATGCTGCTCCTGTGTTTTCCCCTTGCGTTTGCCAGGTTTGCGCAGTTTTTGGAGTATACTACATGGTTACGTTTGTAATGAAGGAAAGGAACGCTCGTGAGCGTTATTGAAGAACTGAGCACCTTGCGTGATGAAACGCTTGCAGCAATTGCCGCTGCTGAAAATACCGTTGAATTGGACAAAGTACGCGTTGCCGTTTTGGGCAAGTCGGGCACCCTTACCGGCTACCTGCGTTCCATGGGCAAGCTCCCCAAAGAAGAGCGCGCCGTGGTGGGCAAGACCGTAAACGAGGCGCGCGCTATTGTGGAAAGCGCCCTTGAAGAGCGCAAATCCGCGCTGGCGGCTTCTGAACTCATGGCTGCCATCGATGCCGCTGCCGTTGATGTCACGCTTCCTGGTCGTTCCCAGCAAATGGGCACGCGCCACTTGATTAACAAGATTTCCGATGAGATGTGCGACTTCTTTGCCGGCCTAGGCTACAGCGTTATTTCCGGCCCCGAGGTCGAAACGGACTGGTACAACTTCACGGCGCTGAACGCTCCGGCCGATCACCCCAGCCGCAGCATGCAAGATACGTTCTACGTGAAGGACCGTTCGGGCGATGAGTCCGCGGTGCGCGGCGAGTCCGACGTTTTGCTGCGTACGCAAACTTCTGGCTGCCAGGTGCACGCCATGGAGAACCAAGAGCCGCCCCTTTACGTGATTGCGCCCGGCAAGGTGTATCGCCGCGATGTGGCCGACCCCAGCCATCTTCCGCAGTTTACCCAGATGGAAGGTCTGGTTGTTGATAAGGGCATCACGTTTGGCGACCTGAAAGGCACGCTCGAGCTGTTCTGCAAGCAGATGTTCGGCGAAGAGCGCAAGACGCGTTTCCGCGCGCATTACTTCCCGTTCACCGAGCCGTCTGCCGAAGCGGACGTAAGCTGCGGCATTTGCCACGGCGAAGGCTGCCGCATGTGCAAGGGCACCGGCTGGCTGGAAATTTTGGGCTGCGGCATGGTGGATCCCAACGTGTTGCGCATGTCGGGCATTGACCCCGAAATCTATTCCGGCTTTGCATTTGGCGTGGGCGTAGAGCGCGTTGCTTGCTTGAAGTACAACGTGCCTGACTTGCGTATGCTTATCGAAGGCGATATGCGTTTCTTGCGCCAGTTCTAAAAACCGTCGTCACAAAACCGTTGCCTGCGCTGCGGCTTTTCGGAAGCGCTGGTCAACTTGTATGCGAAAAGAGTATGCGAAGCGGGGGCTTTTATGTCTGAAGAAGTAATTGTTGTCGAAGGTACGGGCGTCCTGAGCGGTACGGTGCGCGTTTCTGGCGCGAAGAATTCCGCGCTGAAGCTCATGGCCGCCGCGTTGTTGGGCCAGGGCAAGTGCGTGCTGCATAATGTTCCGCAGATTTCGGACATAGAGGTCATGAGCGATGTGTTGCGTCGTTTGGGTGCAACGGTTCAACGCGATGAGCAGGACCCCCACACGCTGATTGTCGATACGGCGGCGGTTACTTCGTACGAGACTCCTTACGAGCTTGTTTCCAAGATGCGTGCAAGCATTTCGGTGCTGGGTCCGCTGATTGGGCGCTTCGGCCGTGCTCATGTGGCTATGCCGGGCGGCTGCCAAATTGGCGCGCGCAAGATTGACATGCATTTGCTGGGCCTGGAGAAGTTGGGCGTTCGCTTTGAAGTGAAGCACGGCGACTTGCAGGCGCAGGCGCTCGATGGCTTGCGCGGTGCGTACATTACGCTTGATTTTCCCAGCGTGGGTGCCACGGAAAACATGCTGATGGCATCGGTGGTGGCGCAGGGCGAAACCATTATTGACAACGCCGCGCGCGAACCGGAAATCGTTGACTTGTGCAACATGCTCAATGCTATGGGTGCGCGCGTTTCGGGCGGTGGTACCTCTACTATCACGGTGGAAGGCGTTTCCCTTAAGGATATGCATCCGTGCGAGCACACCACGGTGGGCGACCGCATTGAGGCGGGCACGTTCCTTGCCGGCGGTGCGCTTACGGGCGGTCCCGTAACGGTGACGGGCATTGACCCTTCGTTTTTGCGCATGGCCATGGTGAAGCTGGAATCGTTCGGTTGCGCGGTAAGCACCACGGAAGACTCCATTACGGTCGCGCGTACCGAGCCGCTGCACTGCACGGATATCCAAACGCTTCCTCATCCGGGTTTTCCGACCGACTTGCAAGCGCAGTTTATGCTGTTGGCAGCGTTGGCTCAGGGTAATTCGGTGATTACGGAAAACGTTTTCGAGAATCGTTTCATGTTTGCAGCCGAGCTCATGCGCATGGGTGCCGATATTACTATCGAGGATCATCACGCTATGGTGTGCGGCGTTCCCGCACTTCAGGGCGCGCCGGTGTCTTCGACCGACCTGCGTGCCGGTGCCGCGCTGGTTTTGGCGGGCATTGTTGCAGAAGGTGAAACAATCGTGCGCGGGCTTGAGCATATCGACCGTGGTTACGAGGATTACGTGGGCAAACTTGCATCTTTGGGCGCATCGGTTGCGCGCAAAGTTGTGTAGCAAGCGATCCTAGAGCGAAGCGGGTTTACGTGGCATTCTCCGACGACAACAACACATCCCGGTCATCGCGATCTTCTCGTCGCGAATCCGAGCGTTTGCAGGGGCGCGGCGATGAGCGCGGGTCCTATCGCGCATCAGCCCGCAGCTCTAGTCGTGGCGCTGATCGCGGTGCCCGTGGCGCTGATCGTGGAGCGCATCGTGCTGCTGCGCATGCGCCTCGTCGCACCGTTAACGCTGCTCAGTCGCGCAAAACGTCGGAGCAGATTCGCTCGAACACGTACGGAACGCATCACGGCGCTTCGAATGGCGCGGTGTCGGGTTCTGCGCGGCGTGCCGCATCGGGTGTGGTGCCGCACGTAGAAAATATGTCGCGCCATTCAGGAAATGCCGCGGCCGCAAATATATCCAGCCGCCGCCAAGCTAAGCGTGCGAACAGGGGATATGTTGATCAGATTACGCCGACTACTATGTCGGGCGAAAGCGTGGGCGCATATTCTCGCCGTATGAATCGCCGCAACTTCGGACAGGAGATCCAGCGCAAATCAAGCATGAAGCGCGCAGGATTCATTCTGGTGGCGTTGCTTCTGATTGCGGGCATTGGTGCTGCGGCCGCGTACTTTGCGTTCTTCGCTTCGGTTGATGCGCGCCTTGCCGCGGGAAGCGATGACGCTCTGTCCGCTTCGCTGACTGCCCAGGAGCAAGACCAGCCGTTCTACACGCTTCTCACGGCCGATTTGAATGACACAAACGGCAACAACAATATTGACGCCATGCTCCTTGCACGCCTTGACCAGGCCTCTAAGCAGATTACGCTGGTGGCTATTCCGGGCAACTTGAAGGTGGCAACGGGGGACTCCCAGGTGTCGCTGTCTTCCGTTTTGGCTTCTGCGGGCGCGTCGAGCGTCGTGAATGCGGTGTCATCGCTTACGGGTGCGAAAATTTCCCATTACCTGCACATCGATAAAGCGGGATTCGTGAAAATCGTCGATGACTTGGGTGGCGTGTCCGTTTCCGTGAAAGAGGTCGTGGATGATCCGCAAGCGGGTAGCATCTATCTTTCTGTGGGCGAGCAAACGCTTGATGGTGCATCGGCTGCTGTGTATTTAGCGGCGTCCAATTACAAGAAGGGCGTTGAAACGCAGATGGCTTGTCAGCTTGAATTCGCGCAGGCATTCGCCACGCGCTTTTTTGCGAACGACGGCGGTTTCGTTCTTGATGGCAAGCTTGACGATTTAGCATCGCACCTGGTCACCGATATGTCGGCGCACGAACTTCAGGACTTTCTGGGTGAGCTGCAAGGCGCTAATGGCAGCGAGATTTACGTTGCGCAAATCGAGGGGTACGTGCAAAGCTCTACAGCTCATGGGTACACCGCAAAGCTTTTCTATCCCACAGCGTCAAGTGTGACGAATCTTATGGCAAAGGTGGATGAAGGCTCCGATCCTTCCGTTTTGACGCAGCAGAGCCAAGCGACATCCGTTGACAAGGAGTCGTTCGAGATTACGGTTCGCAACGGCTCGGGTATGACGGGCGGCGCCACATCGCTGGCGCAAATCCTGACCGATGCGGGCTTTA
>CAKUDT010000018.1 GCA_934645125.1 uncultured Eggerthellaceae bacterium | reverse complement strand
CGGCGTTGGGTTGAACCTCCTGTATTCCGATGAGGAATTTTCCGTGCCAAAGAACGTTCGCATCATCGGCATGATGAACACGGCAGACAGAAGTCTTGCCATGCTCGATTACGCCCTGCGCAGGCGTTTCGCGTTCTTTGATATTCGCCCGGGATTCGACTCGGACGGTTTCAAAGCTTACTTGGACGATTTGGACAGCGACCAATTCGCATCACTGGTCTCAACGGTCAAGCAGCTTAATGTTGAAATTTCCGAAGACGACATCCTCGGCGAGGGGTTCTGCATAGGCCACAGCTACTTCTGTGGCATTCCTTCAGGAAAGGCGGATAGTGCGCGACTCGCTGCTATCGTGAACTACGAGCTCGTGCCACTTTTGCGTGAGTATTGGTACGACGAGCCGGCGAAGGTTAAGGAGTGGGCGCAGCGCCTAAGGTCAGCTGCAAATTAAAGAAATGATTCCAGTCAAGAACATCTACTACATGCTCGCTTACGCCTTCTCTGCCTTGAGAAGCAAGGGTTATGCAAGTATTGCCGCAGAAGAGTTTGATAACGCAGAAGATCTCCTTGAAGCCATTTTGACAAAAGGAATTAACCAGCAGGTTAAGCGTGGCCTTAAGAGGGACTATGTCTCCACCAGAGAGGACACAAGGTCTCCCAAGGGCAAGATCGACGTATCTTCTTCCATCAAAATGAACTCCCAGATAAAAGGTCGTTTGCACTGCGAGTTCGACGAATTCACCGAGAATAACTACCTCAACCAGATTCTGAAGACCGCAAGCAACAAGCTGCTCAGGTCAAAGATAAGCAAGGATAGGAGCAAAGCTCTGAAAAGGGCTCTTTCCTACTTGTCGGCCGGTGACTTATTAGACGAACGCAAGATCGCGTGGAACCACAGATATGACAGGAACAGCCGAACATATCAAATGTTGGTTTCCGTCTCTCACCTTGTCATCCGGGGACTGATCCAAACAGAAAACGCGGGAAATCTTAAAATCGAGGTTTTCGATGAGGAGGTCATGAGCAGGCTTTATGAGAAGTTCGTGCTCGAGTACTTCAGAACAGAACACGGAAAAGAGCTCTCAGCAACCGCCCCGTTCATTCCTTGGGCGCTCGATGACGACTATGACAACCTTCTGCCAGCCATGCGTACCGACATCACTCTCGAAAGACGCGAATTGGATTCGAAAAACATACTCATCATCGACACCAAGTACTACACCCACTTGCTCCAAACGCGTTTTAGCCGACATTCAATCCACTCGGAAAACCTGTATCAAATCTTCGCTTATGTCAAAAACATGGAAGCCGGCCTGGCAGCGCAGGAGATAGAGCATAGGATTTCCGGGATGCTCCTTTATGCTAAGACGGACGAGAGTATCTCTCTAGACGAGTCTTACAAGATGAGTGGAAACCAGATAGCAGTCCGGACATTGGATCTAAATCAGCCTTTTGAATTGATTCGTCAGCAACTTGACTCAATAGTCAAGACCATTTAGCGGCACGATTGTACAATCAAGGCTGATCGATATCGATATCGCCTGCATCAATGGGAAGCAGGGAAATTGTCATTTGCATTCTGCGATGTTCTTAGATGGAGCGCCCTGGATTGGGGCATCATAGTGTCAGACGCAATCTTCTACCCCGCAACACACCGCGTCCTGTTTCGCCTCGTCGGCGGTCAGTTCACCGAAGAGTTAATCGAGACTATAGAGGAAGAGCGAGCTGAAGTGCTGTCCTTGCTTGAGTAGGCGCTTGTATCTAGCGCCCGATTCAACTAATCATGTTGCAGCCCTAGGCCGGAACGCGGAATAAGAAGCAGCGGATGTTTATTCCAAAAAGTCATCCTGCACATGTCAGCACGACCCCCAACAGCGCAGGAGCCAAAGGAGGCAAACCTTCATCCCCTGTTCCACGCCCGTCAAGCCCAACGCCATCCTTGTCCAGACGAGAGCATCAACTTTCCATGAGTATTAGGCCGCGCGACCACCGTCATCAGACGCCCGCATTACCATTTCATGTTGTACTTTCAAGCTTAATATGAAATAATATTAAGCATAATTGTACACGCGGAAGGGGACTGCATGACCTTAGTCGAACTCGCAAAGATCCACAACGGTTACGTGTCCTCGGCGCAGGCCACCGCCGCCGGTATTCCCAGGCGAAAGCTCACCGAAGCTGTCAGCAAAGGAGACCTGGTGCAGGTCGAGCGAGGGCTCTACTCTCTTCCGGAGACCTGGGAAGATCCCTATTTCATCGCACAGCACCGCTTTTCCCGCGGAATCTTCTCTGATGATACGGCGCTGTTCCTGCATGGTATGACCGACCGCGCTCCCTTCTCCCTTACCATGACGTTCCCGCGAGGTTACAATGCCACACCCGCCAGGGAAGCGGGCATCGTATGCCGCACCTGCGCTGATGATGTGCTTGAGTTCGGATTAACGGAACAGACCACTCAGGGCGGCAACGTAGTTAGGGCATACGACCTGGAAAGAACGCTTTGCGATCTGGTCAGGGGCCAGAGCACAATAGACCTTCAACTCGTTACACCTGCAATGCAAGCTTATTCCAAGAGCCCCAAGAAAGATGTGGTGAAGCTCGTTGAATACGCGCGCAAGCTTGGCGTCGAAAGAAAGATACGAAACTACCTGGAGATGCTGCTATGAAAACGACAAACGCGATGCAGCTCAAAGCCCGAGTGAAAAAAATGGCAAAAAATGCTGGCATTCCCGCCCAGGCAATGATGCAGAACTATCTCTTTGAGCGGCTACTCGAGCGTCTCTCGAGGTCAGCTTGGCGAAATAATGTGGTCATCAAAGGTGGCATGCTCATCTCCTCCCTCGTGGGCGTCGGCGCCAGAACCACTATGGATCTCGATACGACAGTCCGAGGATTCACCCTCACCCATGAGTCGGCAGAGAGAACGTTTCGCGAGATTGCAGCGACGCCGGCGGACGACGACTGGAGGTTCGAGTTCGACAGAACAGAGGACATTCGAAAGACCGACGACTACCCCGGCATCCGAGTCTACCTCAAAGCCAGCTACGCGCCAATGTCGGTGCCGCTGACGGTGGACGTTACCACCGGAGACAGAATCACGCCAGATGCAGTGGAATACAGCTATCCGCTGCTCTTCGGCGAGGGCGAGATCAGCCTCATGGCGTATCCACTCGAGACCGTACTGACGGAGAAACTCGAGACCGTAGTCTCCCGCGGCGTCGCAAACACCCGCCCCCGCGACTTCTACGATATCCACGTTCTTCTGAGCACTAAGGGCGACTGCGTTGATATGGGAATCCTACGTGCCGCGCTCGAGTCAACCTGCAAGAAAAGAGGCAGCTGGGAAACTATTAACCAATGGGCCGGTGTCCTCGAAGACGTTGCCAGCGATGCAACTATGCTCTCGCAATGGGCGAAATACAAAAAGAAGAATCCCTACGTAGAGGAAATCTCCCTTCAGGACTGTTGCGAAACAGCAAAGAACATTCTCGCAAGGTTATTAGGCACCAACGATTAGACTTTTACAGCAAGGAACCTGAGATAAGTGCGATGCGTCGGTTCGCCTTGTACAGGGAACGGGTGTCAAGTGCGTAGTAATAAAGGATCGGCACGTCCGCCTGGTTGACGCGGCAATGTCGCTAGCGGATTTATTCTCTGTGCTGCATGCAATTCGAACAAATCGTAGAAAACTGCGAACCAAACAGGCGGACTAACAACAAGGCATCGAAATAACGGCCCG
This sequence comes from uncultured Eggerthellaceae bacterium, assembly GCA_934645125.1. Classification (GTDB taxonomy): domain Bacteria; phylum Actinomycetota; class Coriobacteriia; order Coriobacteriales; family Eggerthellaceae; genus CAKUOV01. The sequence goes on along the minus strand of CAKUDT010000018.1, from coordinate 8,843 downwards.
AGCTTGTCTGCATGCACCATTTTCGCCCCACGCTCCCAAAGCACCAAAGTGTACCCTTGAAAATATATTGTAAAAAGGGGCATTATGGAAAAGACGTTTGATCCGATTTTTTTGGCAAGCAAGAACGAAGAGAAAACTCTTGCGCTCAAGACGGCAATTAGCAGCCCTACGCGAACCGAATTGGTAATGTTTGACCACTTCAGAATTGTCACTGATCCCGACGCTAAAGAAATTAACATATTCCCGATTTCCGAAGAAGATGTTTGGTCGGTGAAAATATTTCCAAGCGCAATCCCTTACGACAACATCCTAGACATCCTTGAAGGCAAAACCGAACAACTCGAACTGAAGCGAAGATTTTTATAGGAGACGAAGTTTAACAAGGCGGAACAAAGGGGCAGAGATTAGCTCCAACGAATTACTCCACCTGCCAACGCAGCTGACTGGTAATACATACGAACCAAATGGAACAAGCCTTCGTCCCCTGTTCCATGCCCCCTGCAGCTATCCCGCTGGCACAGCTTCTAGTATTCTTGTAACCAACCAACAATTCGCACGGGCCGCGCGTGCCGCAAGAACGAAAGGGCAAACTCTATGGAAGCAAACTACCAGAACACTCCGCAGTATCAGCGTTTCGCTGGAGCCATTTGCCAGCGCCTGGCGGCAGTTGGCCTTCGGGAAGCGGCTCAAAATGGCGGCGGATCCCTTTCTCCCAACGGCTCGCTACAACTGGAAAGCTTGGGGCGTACATTGTCTGTTTCCCCAGAGACTTTCACTCTGACAGGTGCCTTCGATATGTGGCATGAACTGGTGATTCTCCAATATCTAGCCGACGGTGACGGATGTGCGCCGGCGGGCACCTGGATGGGGTTATCCGATTTTTCCGAGGGGGGCCTCATTAGGGGAACCAGCTTTGATGCGGAAATACGCCAGAATGCGGCACGGCAGCTTTCGGGATTTTCGCAGCAAGACCTCATCCGCGCATGCCAAGCTATTGGCGGCGTGGAATCAGGGTCATCGGCCGATGTCACCTTCACCTTCGTGCTGGCACCGCATCTTCCCCTGTTGGCATATATTTGGCTCAGCGATGACGAGTTTCCGGCATCTGCAAAAGTGCTGGCAGATGCCAATGCCGAGCATTATCTGGGAGTGGAGGCTGCAGGCACCGCCGCGTCCATGCTCATCGACATGCTGGGACGCGAGCTGCGAAAGGCCTAGAATCGCTTACGGCTTAAGCCGCCTTTAGCGAACGCTGCAAAATTTGCTGATCCGAAGCTGCTGGCTATGGAACCACCGGTAAAGAACTTCTTGCTCGGAATGCACGATACCCAACATTACGACCGCTCGCCGTCCGACTTTACTGGGCTTACCTGCAAGCGCCCAACGAGCGCTTGCTCCTGTTTTCGTGATACGCTGCGCCTCATTTTCGCACCTCATTGCGCGAAAAGAGCTTTTGTTTCTGTGGATTCCGTTCTTTTAAACGCGCAAAGAAAGTTATCCTTGGCTCTTGGCTCGATTCTTGTTGTGGCGGGCCGTGTCCCCTCATGTTGTTGGATTTTGTGCCTAGAATTCGAAGTTGTGATAGGTTGGAAGTAGGTTGAATTGCTAGATTGGCTTGGTCCTGCAATGTATCTTAACTAAGCATAGTTCTGAGCTGGTGATTTACTAAAGCAGATTTTCCCATAGCGGCGCCCGCCTCGGAAAACGACGCGATTTGACTCCCCGACCTACTTCCAACCTATCACAACTTCGAATTCGGAAGCGTTTTTTCAACAACATAGCGCTCGAAGCAGCTGAAATGGCACGATTTGTGGACGCCCGGAAACAAAACCAGCAGGAAACCACCACCGCACACGCCGAACAACGAACAGCAAAGCCGCCCCCGAAGGACGGCTTTGCTGCCAGCGCACGGTATCTCCCCTAGTCGCAAGGAAGATGGGACGAACTTCCATCCCTTGTTTCATCATCACTGCTCGCATGTACGGCGACGCGGCCGTGTCGATGGCGTAGAGGCCGTAATGCTACAACTCCCGCTCGCACGCGCGTCGGCCCTAGCGGCAACTCCTAGCAACAACCGCCACTGCAGCAGCAACCGCCAGCATCTTCGCCATCGGCTGTGTAGGGAATGTTACCGCAACCAGGGAACGGCCCGTAATGCACGCTGCGGTCGCCCTCAATACGGAATGCCTTGCCGTAACGAGTATCCTGAACCATCGCGCAAGAGTTACCGCAAACAGCCAAAGACTCGTCAGTAAAGAAACGATGGTGATCGTCCAGGTCAAAGAACTGATTCATGCCCGGAATAGTGCCCAAATACGTAGCAACCTGGTTGTACTGCTCGCACAGGTCCTCGATTTTGTCGGGAATCTTGAACGCGCGCACCGTACGCGAGAAAAAAGTGAAGCCTTCGACCTTCGCGGCAATCTCCTTGTTGTCAATGCTGGATCGACGCGTTGACGTATAGCGGAAATCTTCCCAACCGACCTTGCGCATCATGCGACGGAAGTCCTCGATATACATTGCGCCAGATATGCACTCACCGCGCAAAACAGGATCAGCGGCAAGCTCGATAGGCATGCGACGATCAGCGAAAACATCGGAGAAGTACAGCTCACCGCCGTAGGTAAGCACACGCCAAATCTCCTTGAAAACCGCTTCCTTGAAAGGTGAGAGATTGATAACGCAATTGGAAATAACAACATCGATGCTGTCATCTTCAATACCCAAGCTAGCAAGGTCCTCGATATATCCCTGCTTGAGCTCAACGTTACTTGCAGCATAGCCGAAAGTCTTCGCAACTTCGTCCTGATACTTTCGGGCAACTGCCAGCTGGTCCTCGTTCATATCCACGCCAATAACTTTGCCGGCTTCGCCAACAAGCTTGGAGCAAATATAGACATCGCGTCCCGTGCCGCACCCAAGGTCCAAAACGGTGCAGCCCTCAAGCAGAGGCGGAATAGGGCTCCCGCACCCGTAAAATCGCTCGCATATTTCCGCAGGAAGCTCCCCCGCAATCTCCTTGAGCGCACGCGGCATGCTGTCGCACGTGCAAACTCTTGTTTTGAGATCTCCGGAGGACCGCAAATTGCTGTAGTAATCCTTGACTTGTTCGCGAATGTCGCTCATAGCAAACCTTTCTTTTCAGCGTATCAGCTTTGGGGCAATTGCGCACCTAAAACGATAACTAATTCCTAGTTGTTTGCTAGAATTATTATTCTGTACATCGATATTGTCAACTGTCTAATAGTCGATTGACACAATTAAATTCCTAACCCATGCACGAAAAGGAGCCCGCGCGGCGCGCAGGCTCCTCCCCAAAATCGTTATACGAAAATCACGCTGCAAAGCTATTGCGCAATCACGGCATCCCTTTTCGTGAACTTGGCTGCCACCAGCAGCAATGCAACGTTCACTATACAGTCCGCCGCCAACAAACCGCCCACAACCGCCAAGTTCGGACTGGCAGCGTTAATCGCGGAAAACGTAAGAACGGTGAACACCATGACCACAGCGCCACATGCCGCCGCCGCGCCCACCAAATTCCAACTCGCACGTCCTTCGGCACGCGAAAGACACGCGCAGATAACTTGCGAGGCAGCGGCCAAAAGCGTGCCAAGAAATGTCGTGAAGCACACCGCAGCCAGCACAAGCACGGGCGCACCAGGAAGCTTACTGCTCATGGAGCCTACCTGCACGCCCGACAAAATGCCACTTGAAACCACCAAAAGGCACACCAACGACACCAAAGCTGCAGCCCAACCCCACAAAAACGCCGCAGCCGGCGTGCCCGCGCCCTTGACGCCCTTCGCGAATAACGCAGCTTGCAGCACTGCGCCCGCCGCCGAAACCATAAGCGTAAGCGCCGCCGCGAATAGGAACGCCACAAACGCCGATCCGGTCAAAATGGAGCAAATCACATCGAGCATGGGTACGTTCGATGCCGAAATATAGTCATAGGCCAACCAGCCCGCCGCGTCCATAATGCCAAGGCCGATACGGGCGAGCAGCGCCACCACCAGCGAAATGGCGAACAAAATGGCATAAGGACGCGCCATAGCACGCATTGATTCTTTCATTTTCGTCACGCCCCTTTTCTATTCTACGCCTTGCAATTCGTGCTCTACCGCCGAAGTGCCGCATAGATAGCCGCCACAGAACGCCAGTCCAACGTCGCCCATAAGAGATCCCAAAATGGGGTCGCCAATATAGCTATTCTCGCCGCACGCACCGCCAGCGGTGTGCCAACCGGCGTACAAACCAGGAATGACCAGGCCGTTCGTACCAATTACCTGCATCTGGTCGTTGATAAGCAGACCGGCCTTCGTTCCATATAGGTTACCGCCAATACGGCACCCATAAAGAGGCGGTGTGGTAATGGAGTGCAACCATTCGGGCGGCATGGGATACATAAAGTCATCCTCGCCGCGTTCGCAGCACTCATTCCATTTTGCCACAGCCTTGGTCAGCACACCCGGCGCAAACCCCAGGTCAGCCTCAAGTTCTTCAAGAGTGTCGCGGCGCTTGAGCACATCGGCATCAATGGCATCCTGCACGCCGTGATGCCAATCGCGATAATGCTCGGGCACTTTGTCGATTTGCTCCAAGTCGGGTGTGATGAGCTTGCGACAATGCTCCTGTGCAAATCCTGCCAAATGATCCTCGTAATTGGCGTCGAAAATGATGTAACTGCGATGCCCCGGAGGCGTCATCTGGATAGTGGCAAGATCGCCAAGAGCGTAAATGGCATTCGCACCATCCTCACCCACGCGGCTGTCCATGTAACGCAAACGGTTGCCGCAACGGTCGATAGTCAACCACGGCTGGCGCGACAGCTGCGTCATGCCATCGTACAGGAAACGCGCCCACTGCCCGCCTTCGGCTTCCCAGTCCACGCCGCCATCGAAACTCGCCGAGCTGTTGAAACCCGAAACATCAGCGCCAACACCCAAGCCCATACGGAAGCATTCGCCCGTTTCGCCTCCCACCAGGTAGCTTGATGCGCAGCCCATAGCTGCCGTGGGAATGTACTTCTCCAACAGCGCCTTATTGTTGCAGAAGCCGCCAGCCGTCAGAATAACGGCCGCCTTAGCATGAATGTACACCACGTGGCCGAAATTCTCGCGCGCCACCAGGCCCACAATACGTCCGGAATCATCGCGCACCAGCGCCACTGCTGGGCACTGGAACTTATAGCGCACACCGTTTCGCTGTCCGAACGCAAACATGGCATCGGTGGCATCCTTCATCTTCAACACGTGATGATCAAGCGTGGAGTTTATCGGCGCCACGTACACGGGCACTTCGCCCAAACGCCAGCGAACGCCACAATCGGCCATCCAGTCAAGGCTTTTGCCGCCTTCGCTCGCAATCTTGTAGATCAGCTTCGGGCCAGCCGCGTAATGATATTCATCCATAGCCCAGTCGGTAAGAGCCTGCGCGTCAAAAGGATAGCTGGGGAAGGCGAAGTGCTTCTTGTTCTGGCCAGAATACCCGCCCAGAATGCCGCACATACCTGCGGATTGCGCATTGCCTCCATGCAATCCCAACGCCTCTACGCAAATGACATCCGCGCCCAGCTCGGCCGCACGTGCAGCAGCGTTCAGACCGCCACCGCCGGCACCTACAACGCATATATCGCATTCGTAATCCCATGTTTGGGGAACCGCGCGTGGAGCAATGGGCGAAGCGTCATTTGCCGGGAATGCCGCTGCATTATGCTCGCGAAACTTGCCATCGGCAGCACTGCCGTTGGTAGCGGCGCTTTCGGGTACGGTAACGTTCTTCGACCCGTCTGCCACCCAGTCGCCAATAACCCCCTGGTCAACCGCCAGTGCTGCGCCGGGCAGAGCAACTGTTGCAGCCGTGCTGCCCATCACCGCGCAAGCAGCAGTCAGAAAGCTGCGACGCGTAAGACCACGTGTTTCATTCATGTGTTTGCTCATATCGGCCCCCTTCCTCTATTTATCCGATTGCACCTGGTTGGCGGGCATCTCGGCCGCTTTTGTCAGCGCGTCGTCAACAGCTTGCTTCACGCCCGCGGTGGTAATGGTCGCGCCGCTGATGGCATCGATGTCGGAGCCTTGCGCGGCCTCTATCATTCTGGCGAACGTGCCATCGCGTACCGCCTCGAAGCCGCCCACGCTTTGCGTCTCGCCATCCTGCGTGGTTTTCAGGCACGTAATGCGATTATCGTCAACCATAAGCGTGACGGTCACATTGCCCGCCATGGCACGCCCAACGCCCGTATACACCCCATCGCGCAAGGAAATATCGCTTTTCTTCACGGGATCGGCTTGAACAACCGCATCCCACGGATCATCAGTGCGCATGGCCAGCTGTTCAGCAGTTGCGGCATCTTTGCTTCCCGTGCCCTCAAACGATGCACCGCAGCCCGAAAGCCCCAGCATAAGCGCCGTTGCGCCGCAAGCGACCACTGTTGTCTTTCTCATTTCAGCCCTCTCTTTCGAAAACCGACTTGCCGAAAAGTCGTGGCAAGCAAATATGCGTTACTTTTCAGGACTCGTCCAACCTTCTGGCACTTCCCAGTCGTGACAGGTGTTGCAATACATGTTCGACTGACCGTGCACGCTGTGGCAGTTGCTGCAATCAATGGCCTCGCCCTGATGCGAGCTATGCGGATTCACGCCTTTTTGACCGCCCCAATTCTCGGTCGCCGCAACCACATCGTTCCAATCGTGGCAACCAGCCGTTGCGCATTGATTCTTGTCGGCAGTAATAAGATGCGGTACCAAACTGCCGTCGGCATTTGTTTCGTATGCACCGGAGACCCATGCCATTCCCTCGTTGATCTGGGCCTCGAGCGTTGCCTCGTGACACTGCAAGCACGTAACGTCTTCCCGCTGATGAGCAACTGCCAGCCGAGCAGAGTCCGCAGCACCTTCGCCGTAGTAACCCTCTACGTAGAAATCCATGGGATCATGGCAGATTGCATTGCAGAAGCTCGGCTGATTGTGCCAAGCGTAGAATCCGCCGCCCGCAATCACGAGCACGACAACTACTACGGCGCACACAATAGGCGCGCGACGACGTTTAGCCTTTCTCCCTTTCCCCTCTTCATTCGCTTCCATTGCGACCTCCTTTCATGTTCATGCGTTTTCGTTTACACTTGTCAACATGATAAGCACATAGTAGCAAGGTTTTGGCATTCTGTGTTTGACGGTTTGCGCAATGTGTCTATTGACAGAGAGTCAATAGACTAGTGTCTGAACAGGCTTTATCCGCCTGTATTTGGCAGCCGATACACTCTGCATCGTCAATTTGCGCATATTTGGGACCGTTTATTCACAATGCGCGATGCAACACTGCGAAGGGGTATAATCCGTGGGAAAAACGCAAAGAGTCCTGAACGAAAAACGCGACTCTAAGGACTCTAAGAATAAATACATTTCAGCATGCAACCTCTTCGTCCAAAGAGGGCAAAAATCGCTGCATCATTGTTTTTGACCATATTGAAAGAGAGAATTATGTCCGAGAAAGTGAACCCTCGAACCGCCCGTGTGCGCGAGGCGCTTACCGACGCGGCGTTCGAACTTGTATCCGAAAGCCCCGTCAACCAAATTACCCTCACTCAAGTGGCGGAACATGCCGGAGTAAGCCGTCCCACCGTCTACAAGCAGTTCAACGATACCGCCACACTTGTTGCCGAGGTCACCATTCAGTCCCTTGATGACACGCTCGAACGCATTGATCACGAAATAGGAAGTCAAAACGACCTGGATTATTTCCATGAGCTTATGGATAAATTCGTGCAAGCGGTCTACCGGCACCGCTCTTTCTACCGAAACGCCGCTTATGGACCAAGTGCTGCCCAGATTATCATGGGCGTCTCAAAAATGCTTGACCAACGCATGAGCACGCGTCACATTGAAAAACGTCTGAGCGGCGTCCATGCAAATGCCAGTGACTGCCGCGCCGCTATTTCCGCAGGTCTTGTATGGCTTTTGGTTCGTTGCGAAACGCGTGGCCGATACCATGTATGTTTTATCGGGAGCGCAAGAAGAAGGCTCCTGGAAAGACTCAGACGCAAACTAACCGCAAGCCGACAATAATTCGGCTGCGCACACAAGGGAAGCCGCCGTTGCCGATGGCTTCCCTTTTATTCTGGGCTCACGAGCCTAGAACACGAAGGCGATTCGCCTTAGTGAACGAATCACCTTTAATCAACTACGCGTTATGTCGAAGCGTCTTGCCTAGCAACAGCAGCAGCGCTTGCGCTCTTCTGGAATCGAAGGCCGATCGGCACCTTGCTCTTCTGCCTTCTTGTCGACGCCGGCGAAGAACGTGCGCAGGTTTTCGGGAAGCTCAAACGCATCTTGATCCTGAGGCTTTTGACCCTGCATCACAACTTCCATAATACCGCGAACAATCATATCCGTCGGCGGCACCTCGTAATAGGTACCATTGAAGGGAAACAGACGGCAGGTCACCGCGCTATCGGCCATATCGCTGCAGCAGCCGCAATCGTCCTCAATCACTTCGGAGCAAATATCAACACCGTTTACGCGAATGGTCGGAGAGCTCATCAGGCGATACGCAGTCGCCTTCTCCTCGGAATCGATCAGAATCTGATTAAGCGTTAAGTCGTAACCACACGCGCGCAAAACACCCTTGCAGCGCTTTACCGCTTCGAATACGCGGTCATCGGCACCTTGGCAGCGGTCGCACACCGCCAGGTCCAGGAAGAGAAAATCAACCACCGCAGGCGTCATTGGACCCGCATAGGGGTCATCGGCGCAGCAGGAATCGTCCGCGTCGCCGCCGCAGCAGCATGGCTCGGCCGCCGCATCGTTCCCCGGGCAGCAGCATGACTCGCGCGCCTCAGC
>CAKUDT010000017.1 GCA_934645125.1 uncultured Eggerthellaceae bacterium | reverse complement strand
CCTCAACCTGAGCCTGCTCGTTCTTCGCGTCATCGTATTCGGAGTTTTCAGAGATATCGCCGAACTCGCGGGCAACCTTAATGCGCTCGCCAATCTCGGCGCGCTTTTCAGTTTCCAGGTAATGCAGCTCTGCTTCAAGCTGATCTTTGCCTTCTTGGGTAATCAAGTTGCCTTCAGCCATTTTTCCGCCAATCTGTGGATCGTCCTCGTTATTATTTTTCAAAATCCGAAACCCGCCAGCTCATCCGTTCGCTGCGGGCTTCCCTGTAGCCTTGCTATGTTATCACATTCGCACCCTGGTTGAAGAAAAGAAGCGGCAGGAGAAGATATCTTTTCACATTTTTCTCGCACTAATCGAAACAATGTGCTATCATGCTTAAGCTGTCTTTTACAGCGGGTTGTGGCTCAGCTTGGTAGAGCGCTGCGTTCGGGACGCAGAGGTCGCAGGTTCAAATCCTGTCAACCCGACCATTTTGATTACGAAAGTCGCTTGAAAAAGCGACTTTTTGTTTATTACCAAACACGAAAGACGCCTTATGAAACTATCCATGATAGTGCCTGCATACAACGAAGAGGACAACGTGCGCCCCTTCTACGATGAAGCCGTGCGTGTTTTCGATGAAACGGATCTGATCTGCGAAATCATCTTCATCGACGATGGCAGCAAGGATAAAACATACGATGAACTGCGCAAACTTGTTGATATCGCTCGTAACGAACAGCAAATTTCCGTCTGCGCCGTGTCGTTTTCTCGCAATTTCGGGAAAGAAGCGGCACTTTTCGCAGGCCTCAAGCACGCGCAAGGCGACTTGATTGCGTTCATTGACGCTGACCTGCAGCAAGAACCCGCAACGCTGCTTGAAATGGTGCGCATCCTAGAGCGCGACGATGACCTTGATTGCGTGGCGGCATGCCAAGTGAACCGGAAAAAGGGACTGACCGCATCGCTTTCTCACAAGTTCTATAAAGTTCTTGCCTCATCTTCCAACATGGAAGTAATCCAAGATGCCAGCGATTTTCGCGTGTTTCGCCGCTGCGTGGCAGAAGCGCTTTTGTCCATGGGCGACTATCAGCGTTTTTCGAAAGGCCTGTTCTCGTGGGTGGGATTCAAAACGTACGCCTACCCGTACACGCCCAGCAAACGTCATGCAGGAGAGAGCACGTGGTCGTTTTGGGGACTTTTGCGCTATGCCTTCAATGGGCTGCTCTCGTTTTCGGTGGCGCCTCTGCGTACCATTACCACCTCCGGCGTGTTTGTTTCCGCGGCAGCGTTCATCTACTTGATTATCGTGATTGTGCAACGTCTTGCATTTGGCGTTGATATCCCTGGCTACGCCACTATCGTGGCGCTGATCCTGCTTTTGGGCGGCGTGCAGCTTTTAGCGCTGGGCTTTATTGGCGAATACCTTTCGCGTGCCTATATCGAGGGCAAAAACCGCCCCATCTACATTGAGCGTCGCTGTCTGACCAGCGAAAACACTGAAGATAAGCCAAGCGAAGGATAACGTTCGCAAGCGGCGCCCGCAAAACGCAACAAAGCTCGGGGGATGAACCTTTCTTGGCCCATCCCCCGATTATCATATCGTTAGAAAATGCAACACACTCAAGCTGGAAAAAAGCACCACCGATGCAGCACCATCAGCTACAACGCCGCAGCAATAGCGGCTTTCAGCTCCTGAACCACGCTCTTCGGAACGGCTGAGTAACCTCCCAGCACGTATCCCCGATTAAAGAATGGTGCATAAGTCGTGAAAAACGCTTCAGCCGATTCTATATACTCTTCATCCGCATACAAGATAGGTGCATTCGCCCTGCCACATAACGGCCCCGCACACAACGCATCGTAGTATGATTGTGCCGTGGTCACAGCCGCTCCATTCATCTGCATGCCGTCTTCAAGGCAACGGTTGGCAAACAGGCGCGCGGTCTCGTAAGCATCATCACCCGCCATACGGGATATATTGTTCACCACGCCAAAGAGCTGCGTGCCTATGGCCGAGCTAACCGCAGAAGTACCGCCCATAACAATGACTTTCTTGAATCCACCGCTTGCTATGGCAGAAAGAGCATCGTTTTCAAGAACCAAGTCGGAATTCACTAGGAAAATAGGAGCTCCTTTTGCAAACGAATACGGAGAAGCCGCCAAACCATCCAGATAAGAATTCACGGTGCATACAATGGCGGTATCGCCCCAGGCGCCCTCGCGCGTTCCTTCCCTATAGATTGCCATGGCGGTATCGCGCGCATAGTCTCCCCACAGGCGCTCAACCTCGCTTACGCCGGAAAGGTCCGATACTTGCTGCTCAACGTCCAGGCTCACCGCCGATGGACCACCAACGATGTAGGCTTTCGTTGCACCCAACCGTCCAATAAGTGATGCCGTTTCGGGACTGAGCGTCTCGGAATCGGTCAAAAGAATAGGGCAATTCTTGATACCCGCAAGGCTTGCCGCCGTCAAAGCATCGTAGTACGAATCCATAGTGGCCACGATAACGGTATCGGATCCGTTTTTATCGCCGTAAACACCATCAAGGAAGCCTTCGGAAACAATGGCATCCATGGTATTCACCACATAGTCACCCGCAAGACGGGTAAACAAAGCATCTTCCGAAGCAACTGACAACACAGCAGCTTTCGCATTCACCAAGCCGTTGGCGAATTCGTTATCGAACCCGGGCGCACCCAAATCAGTCGCCGTATTTTCAAGATAGTACTCGGCATCGGCCGCAGTAAGATTAGGATTGGCAGCATACATCAAAGCAAGCACGCCCGACACAATGGGAGCCGAAAAAGATGTGCCAGTGCAATAGGCTATCCCATGTGTATTCATATCGGTCGATACGGTTTTGATACAATACCCAGGTGCAGCTATGTCCTTTGCAGGACCATAGCATGATCCTTTGCTTTGATCTGTGGAATCAACCCACCGCTCAGTAATCGTTGTCGCAATAACACTGATAACATTGTTTAAATCAGAGGGCGTATACAATGCGTCCGTGTTTTCATTTCCCGCGCTACACACAACAGAAACGCCCTTCTCAACGGCATGGTTTATTGCTGTTTGAAGGCTTCCTTTTGCCTCTCCTCTTCCGCCAAAGCTAATATTGATAACGCGCAAATTATCTATATCGTTTGAATTGATAACGTGCTCGATAGCCAAAGCGATGTGATCGTTTTTTGCATATGCAAGGTTGCCCTTAACGGAAGAAGCAATGTTCACGGGAACGATTTTTGCATTATGAGAAACGCCACTTACGCCCTGGTCATCATCGGTTTGAGCCGAAATAACGCCAGCAACCCACGTTCCATGAGGATGTATGGGGTCTGCCGACAGAGGAGACTCAGAGACCGCATCCCACGCATTATCAAGGTCAAGGTTTGCTTGCAAATCGGGAACAGCCCAAACACCCGTATCAAGAACGGCCACAGAAACGGCACCGTTGCATTGCGCCTGATTCCACGCATCGGTAATGCCCAGGTAATCAAGATACCATTGGTCGCCTATATTGATATTGGAGGCATCACCGCCCTCGCTCGGCGACTGACTACCATCCTCATTGCCAGAGCCAGACGACTCAATCAATTCAACATGAACAACGTCTTCCAAAGAATACGCCTTGGAAGTAACGAGTTCGCTCGTAAGACCCTTCGGATAGAATGCCTCAATCCTCAACTGTCCTGTATCTGTTAGCTTCGTTGCATCCCCATAGGGCCAGCCCAAACCAAGAATTGCCTTCTTTGCTTGATTGTAGTCAACACCCGCGTCGAACGTTATGGCAATATTGGGTTTCTCTTCATAAACAGGACCCGATGTGGAGTAATAAACAAGCTCCGCATCAACAATCCCAGCTTGCTGCTTCGCAATCTTTTTAGCATCAATCACCGTCATTCCCGAAGGAATGGTAACCAAGAGCTCATGATCGTAAAACCAGCTGCTTTCACTGGAAGTTGTTCCCTGATAGTAGCCAACGCTCCAACCTTCCATGGAAAAAACGGTGTCGAGCGCTTCTTCAAGCGAAACGTCGGACTCGAAAACAAGATAGAGCTCTTTTTCGGAATAGTTTTCAAACGAATTAATGAGATTAACATCTTGGTTGTCGAAAGGCCATTGTCGTGAGGGTGCCTCTATCGATTCATCAGGAAGATCAGAGACTTCTTCATCGATAGGGCACGCTGAAATCCGATTTAACTCGGAATACCAAACTTTCCCCGAGCCAGCCGCTATTGCCATTGCGTCTTTCAAAGGTTGAGATTCAGGAACAGTAACAGACATGCACTTCCAGCCGGCATCATCATCCCACGAGATGATGGCGTCCTCGGTCCACCCCTGCGCCGTTATTAAAGCACGTCCAACCTCTAGCGGCGTCTTTGGCATAAACGTCAAAATCATACTGTTGGGAACATAATCAACGCCAGGTCGAAGGGAATCCCAATCAACTTGCTCATACGAGGCGGGCAGATCAACGTCGGTAACCCACGCGGCAACCCCTTCGAACGCGTCATCCGCAGTATTTGACTCTTCGGCATACGCAAAGGGAACCATGGAGAAGCAGAGAACAAGCGATAAAACACCGCTGATGAATCGAGAACGCTCTAACGACAATTGTCGTTTTTCCACGTATCTGTTTTTACCCATAATCATTCCTCCTCTTTTTGCGTGAGTACTACTTACGGATGGATTGATACTATCACTCCTCCCCTTTTTTGTCAAAAGAAGGAGCCAGTACAGCGCGATGACCAGGGGGAATATGTTTTAAGCACACCTCAATCGCCGGCGGAGGCGATGCGCGACAATCGCGGCAACAACCATCGCTGCAAGCGTGATACCGCTTATTACGGCGCTTGCCACGAACGCCTTGTTCACGTAATAGAATTCCACCTGATGTTGGCCCGGCTGCACCACCACGCCTGGAAAAAGCTCGCTGACGTGCAGAACATCGGCCTCCTGCCCATCAATGCGGCAGTGCCAGCCCGAAGAATAGGGAGCGTTGATTGCCAAAACACCCGTTTCATCGGCAGAAACGGTTCCCGACACTTTAGGACCATCAACTACCAGGTTCTCCAGATTCACCGCATTAACGCTTTCGGTCCACGCGGCAAGCTGGTCATAGGGCGCCACTTCCAAAGAGCACTCCCACAAGCTGAAATACCCCCAGGGAACCTTGATTTCCAGCGTTTCGGCATTTCCGGGAATGGCCAGGCAGAACGTGGTTTGGTCATACCCCCAGCGGCTTTCCGCAGCGCTCAAATAGTATTCCGTTCCGTTGACGAAGAAACTGCAGCCCCACAGATTCGGATTCTCGGTACCAAACGTGAACAGATACGCGCCGTCAACCACGGGCAACTCAATTCTCACCGTGCTGTCCCCGCCCGCATTCAGCGTGCATTCCTGAGCGGTTCCTTCGAACGCGCAGTCTTCAAACGTTACCGCCAAAGAAGAAAGATCGACCGTGCGAGCGGAGCCCAACGCGGCAGACTCCCCCCGGAACACAGGAATGCCGTACTCTTGCGCGCACCCTTCGGCGTTTTCCAGAACGGCGGTCTGCAGAAGCAGCGCATCCCGCTGCCCAAACGTGAGCTGATGCGCCACGTTGGAAGGAAGCACCGAGTTGTACCACAAATCAATCCCGCAAGCATTCGTGTTTTTCCACACCGTTTGCCCGTTTTCGAGCTGGACCTGCTCATATCCCACCAGCGGCGTGTTCGCGTCGTATTCGGTGTTCAGCTTATAGCCCACGCCCCAAGCGTTTTCCAAGAACAGGCGGTTGCCCAAGCCGCGATATTGCGACGCAGAAAGCGTGGTGGACGCAACCGCGTACGACTTCTTCAACACGCGGCTGAGCGACCGTGGAATCATGGAGTTGTACGCGCTGGTCCCATACGTGCCGCATATCCACGAACGGTTCTCCACGCGCGCTTCGCTTTCATCATAAACGCGATTTATGGTTGTTTCGGCATCGTAAGTGCGGTAGAACTCATTTTCCCCAGGCTGAAGCTGCGCATATGCTGCCTGCGTGGCGGCGTTGCCCTCGAACGACTCGTTCAACTGGTCATACGATTCGTAGCGCTGCACGCCCGGGTGCGCGCACTCATTCTGCAGCGCACGAAGAGGACCAAACGGCATGATCAACACAGCTGCAGCGCAGAATGCGACAACGGCAAGCACGAGAGGCACGTTTTTCGCTGCACGCCGCCCCCCCTGGAAACGCTGAGACAACGCCAACAGAATAATAAACAAGCATCCCAGTGCCAAGTGAACCATCATTTCCGCGGTAAGCGCAGGGAAATCGTACCCCGATTCCGCGTTGGCAAACGCCCAACGCGCATCAAGCGACATCAAGCTCGCCGCCAGCAGCACGGCAACAAACACCAGCGCCGGCGCCTTGATTCTTTTTTGGCCCAGCAACGTTTCCAACCACGCGGGAAGCGCATAGGCAACCGCGAAAATAACCAGGAAGTACCACCGATTCGAAGGATAGGACACGCCGCTGAACAGGCTTGATGCCGCAGGACTTATGCTCAGCAGCAACATGATAACGGCCAGAATCGTCTTTTTTCGCACATCGCCCGATGCATCGCGCCAACGAATGAAGGGCACTAAAAGCACCGCCAAGGGGAAGGCGACCGTCTGCAAATCCCTAGCGGAAGCAGGCGTGTGCCCCAAGAAGAAAATCTCAGGCAGTAAGGCAAGCGTTTCCGGCTTCGGAAGCGGGCTCATGGTTACCAGCTGCGCCACGCGATCGGCAGAAAGGAACGCCTTCACCGAGGGAAAAAACGCCACGGCGGCCAGCGCAAGCGCCACCAACATGATAAGCGCCAACACGCCTATGCGGCGCACGTAAAGAGCAAGCGGCGAAGCGGCGCTTTTTCGAGGTTTCAAGCTAGCCTTCGTGCACGTTTTATCGGCCGCTTCACCAGAGCTTTCACCAGAGCCTTCGCCTGCCGTTTTCGCAGGTGCAAGTGTCGCAAAGGCGCCTTCAGACGCACCTTCAGAGGCCTTCCCCGCGCCTTCGCCCCTTTCCCAAACAGGCAGCGAGAAAATAAGCGCGAAAATCACCAGGAACAGAACCGTCATGTAACCGAAGTAAAAGCTGTTCGCAATTGCAAGGGCGCAGGCAATGATTAGAGCAAACGGCCTGTTCGTGCACATGAAGCGGTTGTACGCCATGATAATTAGCGGCGGCCACAGCATGGCATCTGTCATGAAATCGAATGCAAACGAGTTGTCGATGAACCAAAAGGAGCAGCCGTAGACTACTGCGCCTAAAAACGATAGGAGTGCAGGGCGCTTCTCTTGGCGACACAGGCGGTACAAAAAGAGCATGCACAGCGTTTGCTTTACGATGCTTCCCACCAGGCGCCATGCCTGCGTGGTGGCAAAATCGGCCCCCGCTGCACCAAACAGGCACTTGACCAGGAACATTACGTAGAAAAACGGCGATGTCGAATAATAGTAAGCAAATTCGGAATACAAATCGCCGCCCAAACCGTAATTCCACGACCAGAAAAGATCGCCCGAAAGAAGAGCGTTCTCAAGCAGCGAGATGGCGGGAATCATCTGCGACGTTGCATCGCCACCAACGTAGGTAAACGCAATGAATGGGTCACCGGAAAACTGCGGAAGAAACACCGCGTGCGAGCACAACGCCAAGAGCGCAAACACCAGCAGGGGTGCAACGTATTCAGTTACGATTCGTCTTGATTGTTGCTTGAATTTCAAAGATCCAAACGCCCCGCTTCTCAAACCCTTTCGAACAAACGCTCGCAAACGTTTTCCCTGCTCTTTTTTGCAGCACCTCATTGTAACCGCGAAGCATGATAAAAGCATTAGGCGCGGTTAAATTGTATTATTTAGACAAATAACCGATAAGTCCTGCTTCTTCGCGATAAAATAAACTGATTTAGGTATTACGTAACTCATGCATTTCCGTATATTGACGCCTTAAACGAACCCAAAGGAGTATGTCATGGTTAAACGTTTTTCGCACGAACAAGGCGCCTGCACTGCCGCGAGCGCCGCACGGGGAAAAACACGCAAGAGCACCGCGTGCCTTGCAGCGGTTCTTTCGGTTGCGCTGGCCTTTTGCGTTCCCGTTGTTCCTGCCGCTTACGCCGCACAAGAAACCGCGAGCGATGTGGAAGGAAACCCCGTCCTCATTCCTGCCGATAAGGTGGTCACGCCATCGTTCGACCTGGATAAGCTCGACGCGATTCTGAGCGAAGGCGACAACGAGGCAGACGCAACTTCCGGCGCGCAAACGTACAGCAGCATGGCCATGCTTGCATCCGATTCCGACGAAAATGACACCGCAGACGCAACAAACACACAGGTCATTGAGCTTTACGGCGACATGCAATACGACACCGCGGCCGCAGAAGCGCTCTACTCCTTCACCTCCAGCGAATATGCCATTATCGCCAACGGCATTACGGGGGTCGATGCCCTTTCCGCAACGGCCCTGGCTGGCGCGCTTGAGTGCCCCATTTTGCTGGCGAGCTTCGATTATCTTCCCTCGGCAACTGAGCAGGCGCTTAAAACGCTCGGCGTGACCAGGCCCATCCTGGTCGGCGGCACGGCGGCCTTGTCCGAAGAAGTGGCAAGCGAAGTGCAGGCGGCCACCGGAGGCGAGCCGCTTCGCCTATGGGGCAGCGGTATCATCGACACGCAGCTTGACATCTTCCGTTATGGCCAAGAAAACAACTTGTGGAGCGACACGTGCCTGATTGCGCAAGGCATTAATTCTTACGCCGATGCACTTTCCTTCTCCCCTATCGCTTATAAAATGAAGGCGCCCGTTTTCCTGGTAGACGCCGATGGCCTTTTGCCCGAAAGCTCGCAAAAGGCACTCAAGTCGGGCAACTTCACCCGCGCTTACGTGGGCGGTCTTCAAGCTGCTGTTGCCGAAGAGACCATTCCCATGGTGCGCGGTCTGCTCAGCGGGAGTGCTACCGAGTTAAATGGATCCGTGGTGCGTTTGGGCGGCAGGCTTTTGTACGACACCAGTGCCGTTATTGCAAAATGGGCGGTTGACGAGGGGATTCTTTCTTGGAACAACGCCGCGTTTGCCACGGGCACAACCATGACCGATAGCCTGGCCGGCAGCGCGGTGCAGGCACGCGACAATTCCGTAATCTTGCTTATCGACCCCGAATATTACTCCACGCTCAACACCATTGCCGAATACAAGAGCGACGTTGATACCATCAAGTTCTTTGGCGGCCCCATGGTAGTATCGGTTAACACGCGCGACAACGTGACCGACACGCTGGGTTTGCCCCGCAGCGATTTAAGCGTGAGCACGCCCAATTCCGAGATTTACAACTACGAGTCCATTGCCCTTTCGCTTTCCGAGTTTGCCCAGATGGAAGTGGGTTATAAGGTCAATTCCGACGGAAGCAGCTGCAGCAAGAGCGACATTTTGGAATATCTTGACCCCACGCGCTTTGACAACACGACCTCTGAATACATGCAGTTTGTCAACATCGGCGCAGGTTATTCAGGTATTTCCGCGGAAACCATCGATGCCTTCATCGACAAATACTGCACCGGTGTTGAGAACTCCTACAACAGCGGCTCGCGCGTGGATTACTACGGCTTCCCCATTACCAGCAAGCTGCGCGGCATGGGCGCAACCATCGTTCAAGCGGCGAAAGATTACAACATTAACGAGGCGTACTTGCTGGCGCATGCCATTATCGAAAGCGAATGGGGCTGCTCTCCGCTGTCCCAAGGGCTTCTTTGGAATAGCGACGAGCGCGAATGGGAAGACTGCGGCTACCTGAACTTCTTTGGCATTGGCGCTTTTGATAGCGACCCCGAAAACGGTGCGTCGTTTGGCAAATATTACGGCTGGAGCACGCCCGAGGCCGCCATTCGCGGTGGTGCGGCTTGGATTTCCAAGTACTACATCCACTCGGGAAACACCAGTTCAGGCGACCAAAACACATTGTGGAAGATGGCGTGGGACGCTACCGCGGCACAAAAGTACGGCAACATGTCGCATGCGCATCAATACGCCACCAGCCGCACGTGGGCCATTGGCATTGCGCGCACCATGGACAACTTGTACACCCGCCACATGGGGCGCTACTTTGACTTCGATGAGCTGGGGATTTCCGTTATTGTTCCCGTATTCAACGACTAGCCTTGCGTTGATTCGCTCACATCGCCTTTCGTTCGAGGCGTGAACAAGCTATTCGGAATCGAATCTGTTTAGAGACGTAAAGGAGCTCCCCAAAGGGAGCTTCTTTTTGTTTGCTGTTGCGTTTGTTTTCGAAAGGACGAAGCCGCAGTCACGCTACGCTTCGAATGCGGGCGGGCAGCCCCGCTGCGTTCCGCAGGGCACAGGCCGCAAGCCGCGAGTCGCAAGGCGCAAGCCGCGAGCCGCACATCGCACTGCGACATCGCGCGCACGGAACGTGCGAACCGCAAACTGCAAGCCGCAAGCCGCGAGCCATGCATCGCGCTTAAATCTGATGCTTCACGCGATCGCGCTCTTCGGCACGCTTTGCATCGTTGAAGCGGTCGAGCGTACCCACCAGATAACCGGTAATGCGGCGGATGCGCTCAAAACCGGGCGCCGGCTCGAAATAGTGCAGCTCAACGTCGTCGCCGTCAACATGCGCCTCTACGCGGCATACTTCCGGATGCTGCTCTTTTGCACGCGCCACATAGGCGGCTGCTTCCTTTGCGCTGATATCCGCTTCGCACTCAAATACTACGCCATCGATTTCTTCACGCATTTCTATCTCCAATCACAATATGTTGTGTTTCAAAAATCACTTACCACTATTTGTTGCGGTTCATAATAGTGCGAACAATGCAGGAAATCAACTATCAAACGCAAAAACGCACAAGATTATTCCTATACGGAAGCAAGGATTTTCGACAGTTTATTTGTAGGAGAGCGATGAGCGGCAGAAACAGCTCAAATGGATAGCCAAACAAGTCGCAAGCAAAAGCAGCTCGCTATCGCCATCTTCGGACCATCAGAAAGCAGTGCCAACCAATGCAGGCGAGTTAAGCTTCGTCGCCCGCATCCCCTTCGGAAATGCTGTCCTCAGCAGCACTCGTCTTATCGTCCCCGCGCGAGAACGTTTTCGTGCGCGTGATCAGCACCGCGCCAATCAGGAAGGGAATCCAGAACACGATGCCGCGATACACCAGGCCAATGGCGGTTCCCGCGGCTGCCGTTTGCCCGAACGCCGTGAACGCAACCACCACGGCCGCTTCTACAAAACCCACGCCCTGCGGCGTGAACGAAACCATGGCAAACAGCGTGGCAATAACGTAGCCGCACAGCAGCAGCACGGGGTCTTCCACGCCAAACGATACGCCCACCAAACTGAAGCACGCAAGCTCGCACAAGCTGGCAACAAGCGACGTTCCGTACGCCTTGAACGCTGGCTTCGGATTTTCCAGGATAAGGCCGGCAGCATCGGAAAACATGCCGATGATACGCTCTGCCCAGGGGTCAAGCGGTCCGCGTTTGAACAAGCCCAGCACCCTGTTCACGAAACGCTCAATGGCGCGCGCGACATGCAGCAGCAACGCAGGATTCTTGTTCCCCAACACCATAATGGCAATCATGGCCGCCACCAGGCCAATTACCACAATGCCCGGAATGAACCACAGCGGCGACATGCCCGCGAACAGCACAGTAATGGCAAAACCCACAATCATGAGCGTCACGAATGCGCCGTCGATAGTGATTTGCATGAGCAGTGCCGCCGAAGAAGATTTACCCGGGTCAATGCCACGTCGGCGCGCGTCGTCCACCACCAGCGTCATGCCTGCAAGGTTCAGCGAGGGCGCCACCGTATTCATGAAAAACGTGCCAAAGACTAGGGGAAGCGTTGCGCGCGGCACCATTTTCTCGCCCACCGCCGCAAAAGAGAAAACGTAGCCAAAACTTTGCGCCACGTATTTGCACAACTGCGTAAACACCGCCGCGACCAGGGGAATCATCGACCCTTGCTGAACGGTTTCAGACAACTGCACCAGTTGATCGCCGCGTAAGAAAAACACGGCGAGCACCACAATGATGACAGCTCCCACGAGCAGTTTTTTGAAATCGAATTTCATAGCAGCTCATTATAGCGTTGCACCAGGTGCTATTGATGACGCCTGCCCAAATGTGAACCAAAATGGCAGAAACGTACACACGGAATGCAACGAGAACGCCACCTATGCCCCGCGCTGCGCAAATCGCCCTTCGAAGCGGCGCCCTCTGCCGCGCAAATCGCCCCGTAAAGCATCGTTATCTCCCAACATTCTTTTAAAATCGTTCACAGTTATCCAAAAAAGCAACTTTTTTGAAATTAACCTCTAAAAATCGATAACTGTGAACGATTTTTCATGGACGCCCCTGGTATCACCGCTCCCCACAATCGCCCAGCAGAGCCACGGCCCTCTCCAAAGCACAAAAAACGTGCCCCGCGCAATTGCAGGGCACGTTTCGAGCAGGGCAACAGTAAAGAAGCCCGTTTCCTTTGAAAATTGCAGCTTAGTCCTTCTTGACCAGCGGGCGAATCAAGACCGCGCAGACAAGACCCACAACGGCAACCGGCACGCAGAAGAA
>CAKUDT010000016.1 GCA_934645125.1 uncultured Eggerthellaceae bacterium | reverse complement strand
CCGAGCATACTTCGAAAACCCAACGCAAGCATTACTGGGCAGTTGCCATTGGCCTGCAGGCAGTTGACGGACTGCATGTGTCACCCTACCTGGAAGACCAGGCGCAATCTTATATTTCAGGTGAAAAAACGCTTGAGGAAGTCGGCTCGCTTGTTCGAGCATACCATTCCGCGGAGGATTCCAACAAAACGTACGATATTGACAGCGACAACAAAACTAGCAACGACAATCGCAAAAAGTTCAAAGAAGCCGACTTGGTAAGCCAGCGCATTGCCGAGTTGCTTGCGCGTGGCGCATTCTATCTTGCGCCTGAAATGCTTATTGATATTCATCGCTATCTTTTCCAAGATCTTGACCAGGCTGTTTACCATGCTGGTGAATTCAAGACAGAGCGCATGGTAAAACAAGAAGAGATTCTCAACGGCGATAGCGTTTTGTACGCCGACCCTTTGACCTACGACATGTCCCTGAAAGGTGCGTTCGCAAGCGAAGCTGCAAAAGCGTATGGGGTATTTACTGATGATGAGCTGAAAAGTTTTTGCCACACCATTAGTTTCCTGTGGCAAATTTACCCTTTCTATGAAGGGAACACGCGCTCTATCGCTGTATTTTCCGAGCTTTACCTAAATTACCTGGGATTTCAGGTTGAAAACGAGCCATTTGCCCAACATGCACGCTACTACCGCGATGCGCTCGTTCGTGCGATGTACCGAAACGCTGCCGCCGACATCTTCCCTGATGATCGCTATCTGGTTACTTTCTATGAAAATCTGCTTGGATTCAAATACAACAAACTTAACCGAGAAGAGCTTATGTGCCCCGCGCTCTTCGACAACCCTGCCCTGCTGCGCAACATCGACCCTCAGGAAGCCCTTGTCCGTTCCGATAAGTAGCGGCATACCGTCAATGGCGCAATATACGTTCCGATAGGTTCGCTATCTTCAAAAAGTGCGGATTTCGGGGTAATCGCCAAAATAAAAAGTGCGGATTTCGGTATAATGTCTCATATAAAAAGTGCGGATTTCGGGGTGATCGCCAAAATAAAAAGTGCGGGTTTCGGGAAAGCGCAGGTAGAATACATGTTCAGGAGAAAGATATATAAAACGCTTCTTGACTGGAAGAACACATCACAAGGAAAAACGGCTTTGCTCATTGAAGGCGCTCGACGCGTGGGCAAATCCACAATTGCCGCCGAATTCGCTCGCAATGAATACCGCAGCCATATAATCATTGATTTCTCGCGAGCCTCCAGGGCAGTACGCGACCTTTTTGATGATATGTCTGATTTGGATTACCTTTTTCTACAACTACAATTGCAATACAATGTTCGCCTATTTGAGCGAGATTCGCTCATAGTCTTTGACGAAGTTCAATTGTGCCCCAACGCAAGACAGGCAATAAAACATCTTGTAGCAGATGGCCGCTACGATTATCTCGAAACAGGCTCACTCCTTTCTATTAGGAAAAACATCGAAGGAATTGTTCTCCCGAGTGAAGAACGCAAGGTGCCAATGCGGCCCATGGATTTCGAGGAATTCCGTTGGGCCTGTGGCGACGAAGCTACTTTGCCGTTGATTCAGCAAGCCTTCGAATCGCGTCTCTCTCTTGGCGACCAAACGAATCGCAAGCTTATGCGAGATTTTCGTCTCTACATGCTCGTAGGCGGCATGCCCCAAGCTGTAGAAGCGTATCTTGAAACAAATAATCTCGCAGAAGTTGACACGATAAAGCGAGATATCATCTCCCTTTACGAAGACGATTTTCATAAGATAAGCCCAAGCGGTGCACTCTCACGTTTGTTCGATGCCATTCCTGCGCAGCTCGCAAAAAAATCATCACGGTATCACGTATCCAGCGTTCTCCCGAATCGACAGGTATCTGATATTCCCGAAGAACTTGCAGAGCTGTTAGCCTCAAAAACAGTGCTTGCCGCATACCATACCGATGACCCAAACGTGGGTATGTCGTCTACCATTGATCTGGAGAAATTCAAGCTCTACCTAGCTGACACCGGCCTTTTCGTCACCTTGATGTTTAAAGATACCGATGTGGCCGAAAACATCATATATGAATCACTCTTGGCAGATAGATTGCCTGTCAATTTGGGTGCGGTCTACGAGAATGTGGTCGCACAAGAGCTTGTTGCCCGCGGAAACGGCCTTTTTTACCACACGTGGTCCAAAGAAGATGCAAATCGAAATTATGAAATAGACTTTGTGCTTTCCCGGGGGAAAAAGATATGCCCTATTGAAGTGAAGTCCTCTGGATATAAAACCCATGCCTCACTCGATGCATTCCTTAAAAAATATCCATCGAGAGTTGGAACAGCATATTTGGTGTACACAAAAGACTTGCGTAAAGACGGCGCAATTACCTGTATGCCTACCTATATGGCTCGATTTCTCTGAAATAGGAACCTATCTCGTATTTATGCAGCAGGAGCTTTCTGGGCTTCTTCGGACTCGCGATCTAGAACGAGCTGCATAGCGGCAATAGCGCATTCAAGCATGCTGTCGTCAGGCTCATTCGTGGTCAGGCGTTGCATTTGCAAACCGGGCCACAAAATGACTTTGACCAGGGGGTTTTCAGGGTGCGTGCCCGCCCACTTCACCGTGATCTCGTACGAGATACCTGCAATGACCGGCATGAAGATAATGCGCGTCAAAATGACAAGGGCAAGTTTCGGTGCGCCATCGGGAACACCCCAGGCGCCAAACAGCACATTCAGCGGAATAGCCGTATACACGAAAATAGCGATAATCATGACCATAATCAGAAACGCCGTGCCGCAACGCACATGCAAACAGGGAAAACGTCGCGCGTTTTCAGGCGTGAGCGGCAACCCATGCTCGAAGCAATGGATTGTTTTGTGCTCGGCACCGTGATAGCTGAACATGCGCTTGATGTCGGACATGCGCCCAATAAACCAAATATACAGCACGAAAACCGCCACGCGAATCAAGCCGTCTACGATGTTCCACGCAACGGGTGATGTATCGTATTCGCCTACAACGAAGTTCGTGATGAAGGCAGGCGCCACAATGAATAAACCCACGCCTAAGAGCAAGCCCAAACCCATGGAAATTGCCATTTCGGCTTTACCGAAGAATGGCTCTTTTTCGTAGTCATCGTCTTGTTCGGCGATTTGCGCGGTGCAATGAGCAGCGTCTTGCTCAGAATCCCACACTGCAATTTGCTCGGCATTTTGAACGCTACCCTGTTCAGAGCCCTGTCCGGCAGCCTTCACGGCAGCGACTTCCTGAGAAGAGGACTTAGCGGCAGACTTCCCTTCCGCGTCTTCTTCTTCGTCGTCGTACGCATGGTTCGCGGCAATCTCCAGCGCCTTGAAGCCCAAAATCAACGACTGCACGAGTGCAACGCAACCGCGCACGAAAGGCCAGCGCATCCACGCATGTTTTTTGCCCGACGCAAGGTCGTGTTCCTCGGTATAGATGTCGCCTTCCGGCGTGCGCACCGCAACTGCCCAGTTGAACTTGCCGCGCATCATAACGCCTTCGAGCAGCGCCTGGCCGCCCACGTGGGTTTTCAGCGCGCCATCCTCGGAAAAAGCGCGCGAGAGATCGCTTTCCTTTTTATCACTTGCCATACGAACTAGTACGCTTCCTTAAAAGTGTTTTCACGAACATGCAGGTCATACGCCTAATTTCGGCGCACCCTACGCGCGCGGGTATGGGTTGCCACAGCACATTTTTCCTTCTGGGCACGGACCCGATACGCACGGAGCGCCCGCTTTCGCAAACACGCGTGGTGCCAGCGGCTTTACCAGCTCAACCATGCGCCATGCCATCTCGCGAATCTCCCACTGCGCGCGATTACAGCAGCGGTGATTGAAGAAATGAAGCAGCTCGCGCGCGTTCATGGTTACCACGATTTTCGTCTCGGCGGCATTCGGCAGCAGAAAACGGGCGTCCTCGGCAGGAATACCCAGGTCAAGCAGCTTTTTATACGCATCTGTCACCGCAGCAATCGCTTCGTCAAAGACTTCCTTTGCTTCCGCATTTTCTGAAACGCTTTCCGGCGTAACCGTCTCTATACCGTTGCCGTACTTCACGTAGCGCTGGCTTTGCTGGTTGTAGCTGGCAACGCGATGGCGCACTAACTGATGCGTAAGCGCGCGTGAAACGCCATCGATCGCAAACGTGAAGCTCGCATGCTCCAACGTGGAGTAATGCCCCGACTCCAAAATGGTGGACAGAACGCGATTCTCCTGTTCAGGCGTCATGGTTTCCAGCAACTCTTTTGCCCCCACGGGAGCATAACAAAGACGCGCGGCAGTCGCGATGGCGCGCTCGGGATTAGGCGTGCAATAGAGAAGTTCAACGTTCATGGTTGCTCGTTTCTATTCGAAAGGTCATCACAATCGAAGCGCGTCGAATAAGCGCAACCACAAGGCCACTCCATCAACGGCTTCCCTTGAATGGGCACGGCTTCACTGCGTTGCCGACACCCGCAACAATACCGTAAATTACGCCACAGCAATTATAACCAACCGAAAACAAATGCGTCGGTCAGGAATAAAGGAGCGCGGTCAATAAGCAATTTCGTGGTATCGTAGCAAAGTATACCTGTATCGGTGCAAAAGACACGTCACAAGGAAAGCAATACGATGAACGAACAAATAAAGGCACAGGAAACTTCGCACGCAACGCCAATCGACTCGCTGGAAAAAACCGATTGGGCTTACGTTTGGCGCGAGTTGCAGGTGCAGCGCGAAGCGGCAGACGATGCCTCTTACTGGGATGAGCGCTCCAAAACGTTCGGTATAAACGATAAGCCAAACGATTATGCGCTGAGCTTTTTGCAGTTGGCGGACCTTCGACCAGGCGAACGCGTTTTCGACATGGGCTGCGGAAACGGAGCACTTGCACTCCCCTGCGCCGCAGCTGGCCACCCCGTTCTTGCCGCCGATTTCTCACGCGGCATGCTTGATCGACTGAAAAACGATGCCGCTGAGCGGGGGCTTACGAACATTGAAGCAAAGCAAGTAAGCTGGGAAGGCGACTGGGAAGCAGCGGGCATTCTCCCGAAATCATGCGATGTCGCGTTTGCCTCGCGCTCGATTGCCACGTCCGACCTGAAAAACTCTCTGCTGCGCCTGAACTCCATTGCGCGCCGGAAATGCTGCATTACCCTTGCAACCAGCTATTCGCCGCGCTGCGATGATCGCATTATGCGCGTTATCGGCTTCGATTCCCTGGTGGGACGCGATTTTTGGTACGCCACGAACATTTTGATGCAGCTCGGCGCGCTACCCGAAGTGCGCTACATTGAAAGCACACGCTACGATATCTACGAATCGCCGCAAGAAGCCTGGGAGAACCTTCAGCTTATGCTTGAAGCCGCGCTCAAGGCGAGCCCGGATCACGATGAAGCTGAAGCACAGGCGCGCTTGAAGGCGTGGTTCGATGCTAACTTGGTAGAAAATGCGCCTGCCGAAGGCGCAAGCGAAAAAGAGGGCCAGATAACGTACACGTTCAAGGAGCCACGTACGGTAACCTGGGCTTTTATCTCATGGAACGCTGAGAGGCTTGATACGTACAGCGCAATCTAGGCAAATCCGAACATTGCATGTTACCGACAGACCCAGGCATTGTCCTGGGTCTGTTTATGGATAGAAGCGAAAGCGTCAGAGGCATTTTGCAGCCTAGGAGCAACCAGAAGGACCGGGCGCGAAGGCTCTCGTACAGATCGAGCATTACGTATTGCAGCAAAGGCACGAAAGCACCTGTTCACAGGATTCTTCGGTCGGATAAATCGCCGCCGCGCCACCCCAGCAATCGCCGAAGCGCTGCGCTGCCGTATCGCACAAGCTCTCGCGCACCACAACAAGCGCATGAGCGCAAAGCGGCGAAGGTCCCTGCGACAAGACATCCATAGCGCTGGTCAAGCCGCCATTTTTCAAAAGCTCCAAGGGACCCAGCTCGTCAATCACTAAAAGGCCGGGGCGCTTTGGAGCTTGCACGGTGATACCTGTAGCTCGTTTTATATCTTCGGGCAGCATGCAGTCTTTTGCTTGCGCGCATAAAGTGCAGAAATGCGCGTTCACCTGGTCAATCGCGGCGTCATCTATCGCCCAGCCAAGCTTGGCTTGCATTGATTGCGAACAGCGCGGCAATGCGTCCTTCGACCCGCTGCCCGCGCCGCCCTCTTCGCCGTCCTGTTCAACCAAATCGGGACGGCGCGCGAACGCAATCCGCTCATTTTGAGGAAGCAAAATATTATCGATCCCCAACTTCTCGAAACGCTGTCCCACGGGCGCATCTGCTCCATGGTCAATCCACTGACCAGGCGCAACAACACCATAAACAGGCAGGTCGCTTTCGCACACCTGCTCAATAAGGCGCTCAAGCCAGCGCGTCTTGCCTGTTTGCATCACGCCCGTAAGAATGAAAAGCATCGTTTTTTCCGCCTTATCGCTTGCCTGATCGATTTCGCTCGCGCAGCCCGCGCCATCTTTCGCGAAACAGCTAATTTAGCTGCCGATTTTCACGATAGGCGCGTAATCTTTCAGCAGTTTCTTCGTTTCGCGCAGCTTGGCGAAGTAAATATGCAGCATATCGCCATCGATTTTCGTCACTTTGCCGCGCCCAAACGTCTTGTGGTCAACAACGTCGCCCACCGCAAACGTCATTTTCGCCGCATCTTTCTTAAACGACGTAGCAGACGTTGCACGCGGTGTCGCCGAAGACGTCCTACGCGAACCTGAAGCGCTGGACGTGCCGAACACGCGGCCTGCGCCCGCTTCAGAGCCGGAACCGGAAATGCCGCGACGGCTTCCGCGCTTCTCGTAGCCCGTACCTGAAAAGCCCGAAGAACCCAAACCGGAAGTCTTGCGCAGCTCTTGCGGAATCTCGCCGATGAAGCGCGAAACAGGGTTGCTTTGCGTGTTACCGAAAAGCTGACGTGAAGCAGCGCAGGTCAGGAACAGTTTTTTGCGCGCACGCGTAATGGCAACATAGGCCAAGCGGCGCTCTTCTTCGATTCCCGCTGGATCGGACGATGAATTCATGTGCGGGAAAATGGTTTCTTCCATGCCCGCAACGAACACGGTATCGAACTCCAAGCCCTTAGCGGCATGGACCGTCATAAGCGTTACGGTTGCGCCGTCTTCGGTCTGCGCATCCAAATCGGTACGCAAGCGCACCCACTCAAGGAAGTCCGCCATAGAATCGCCACGCAAGGTGCGTGCAGGCTGCGCTTCCTCATCGAACGAAGAAGCATCAAACAGTGCACCTTTTACCTGATCAGCAGCAAGAAGCGCATCTGCATCGGCGGCGGAAAGGTCTTCGGTGGAAGGAGCCTCGAACAGCGCATCGTCTTCGTCGTGCGTTGCCACAAATTCATCCACTACCGTCAAGAATTCTTTGATGTTTTCAATGCGGGCGCGCGATTCCGTGGTGTTCTCCAGTTCGAGCGCCGTGACCAAGCCCGTGCGGTCGATCACCATCTCGATAATCTTGCGCAAATCGCCTTCGTAGGTGCTTGCTTCGGCAATCAGCGACACGAAGCTTCCCAACGCTGAGCGCACGCTGGCACGAAACGCTGAATCCGCCACGGCAAGGGCGGCGGCATCCATAAACGATACCTGCTGGTCAAAAGCAAGTTCGGAGATATGGTCAACGGTTGTTTTGCCAATACCGCGACGCGGAACGTTGATAACGCGCTGCGCCGACATGTCATCCGCCGGATTTACGATAAGCGTGAGGTACGCCATAAGATCCTTGATTTCGGCACGCTCGAAGAACTTCACGCCGCCCACAATACGGTACGGAATACCCGCACGCAGCAGCATGTCTTCCAAAGAGCGCGATTGGGCGTTCGTGCGGTACAGAATGGCCACGTCATCGTAGCTTGCACCCGCACGCACCTGCTTTTCAATCTGGCTGGCAATCCATACGCCTTCATCGCGGCCGTCCGATGCCATGTAAACCTGAATCTTGTCGCCCTTATCCTGCGACGTGAACAGGCGCTTTTCCTTGCGTTTCTTGTTGTGTGCAATAACGGAGTTCGCAGCTTCCAAGATATTGCCCACGCTGCGGTAGTTTTCTTCGAGTTTCACCACTTTGCAGTCGGGATAATCGCTTTCGAACTCAAGAATGTTGCGAATATCCGCACCACGCCACGAATAAATGGACTGATCGTCGTCGCCCACCACCATGATATTTTTGTCGCGGCGTGCCAAGAAGCGCGTGATTTCGTACTGCGCCTTGTTCGTGTCTTGGTATTCGTCGATAAGCAGGTAATGGAAGCGGTCTTGATACGCACTCAGCACATCTTCGTGATGCTTGAACAGCAGATACGTATAGAACAGCAAGTCGTCGAAGTCAAACGCATTCGCCTGCTTCAAGCGCTCCTGCAACTGGAGATACACGCGCGCCGTGACTTTCGTAATGGGGTCGGCCGCCTGTTCTTGATAGTCAAGCGGATTGATGAGTTCGTTTTTCGCCTGGGAGATCTTGCCGCGAATCGTGTTCACCGGATAACGTTTCGGATCGATTTCCAAGTTGTACATGATGTCTTTGACTAGAGACTTCGAATCGCTGTCATCGTAGATGGTGAAGTTTTGCGTAAAGCCGATGACCTGCGCATTTGCTCGAAGGATACGCACGCACATGCTGTGGAACGTGGAAACCCACATGCCGCGCGCCGAAGCACCAATAAGCTGCCCCAAACGCTCGCGCATTTCTGCGGCAGCTTTATTCGTAAACGTGATGGCAAGAATCTCCCACGGATTCACGCCGCAGTCTTCGATCATATGGGCAATGCGGTACGTAAGCACACGCGTTTTACCTGATCCAGCGCCCGCCAAAACCAAAAGCGGACCTTGCGTGGCAAGCACGGCTTCGCGCTGCGGACCATTAAGCGTATCCAAATCAAGCACAGTGACACCTCGTAATTAAAACACGCCCAACGCGCGCAGACCAAAGTAACCCAAAACAACAACGCCTAGAATAATGCGGTACACGCCAAACGCCGTGAAGTCGTTTTTCTTCACGTAGCCAATCAAGAACTTGATGGAAATAACCGATACCACAAACGATGTAACAATCGCAATGCCGAAAATCATCCACTCCATGCCCGTATAAGCAAAGCCGTGCTTGATGAACTTGATCAAGCTCCAACCAAGCATAATCGGAATGGCCAGAAAGAACGCAAACTCCGTTGCGATGGTGCGGCTGGTGCCCAAAAGCATGGAGCCGATAATGGTGGAACCAGAACGGGACGTACCCGGGATAATAGCCAGCGATTCGAAGATACCGATAAGAAACGCCTTGCCATAAGAAAGCTCGCTGAAGCTGTTCACCTTGGCAATAACGCTCGAGGCATCGGTCTCGTCCGTTTCGGTCTTGAAAGTACTTTCGCCTTGGAGTTCATCGTTCACAGCGTTCGCTGCACGTGAGCCTTCCCCGTTGCCACTCTGACCTGCGGCATGCTTGGCATGGCGCGCAACATAAGCACCCGATGCACCAGCAACGGAAGAGTCCGCAATGGCAGCGCTGTTGGCCTGCGCGATAAGACGACGATTGCGGCGCTCGATCAAGATGAAAATCACACCGTAAATAATAAGCGCGGCAACAACAACCAGGTAGCCGTGCGGTCCATTCATGATGTTTTCTTCCATCCAATCATCAAGCGCGAAACCAATAACGGCGGGCGGTATTGAGCCCACAACAACCTTCGCCCAAATACCCCACGTCTCTTTCTTCTGCGTGGCAGTTTTTGTACGCGCGAAGGGATTCAGCTTGTTGAAGAACAGTAAGACCACGGCAAGAATGGCACCCAGCTGGATTACAACCAAAAACGTGCTATAGAAGGACTCGGAAACATCGAGTTTCACGAACTCCTCCAACAGCATCATGTGACCCGTGGAGGACACGGGCAGCCATTCAGTGATGCCCTCGACCACGCCGAACAAGAAAGCTTTTAGGGCTTCGATAATCATAAAATGAATCCTTCCAAAATTGTGCATATTGCTGCAAATCCGCCTTTGACGTGCAGAAATGTTTTCTTCGCGCCAAGTAGGCAGTAAAAGATGCAAACAACAATAAATGGCAATGCCGAAAAAATGCGTAGCGAATATAATAGCACGCTTTGGAAGGGACGCAGCTTAAGGCAGCGCAGAGCCGCTGCGAATACAGAGGGTTTTCGCAATTGGGGCGCGGCTTGGCGTCGAGCAGCTCACGCGCAAGGAGCTGGCCCGGCACGGACGCGCACGAAGCTCCAACCGACGCGCCGTTGAACCGCCGAATTATGCGTTTTTCTTCTTCAGAAATTCCCGAACACCCAGCTCGCGCAAGTAAAGTTGGCCATCGCGGGCCTCGAACACATTCGCGCTCTCGGCGAAACGAACGCGCGGACACGCTTTGCGCGCTTTCTCGAACGATTCAAGAGACACCGTGGCGCTCGGCACGCTTGCATCCCAATCGAATGGCACGCGGCACGCTTGTGCCCAAGTACGCACCGCTTTTGCATCTTTGCCGAATGCTTTCGCACACTTCAGAAGCTTGTCGCCTTCGTCGAACGTTAGCCATGGATACGCTGCCTGCAAAGCGGGATCTTCCAGGAATGCCTTGTTCTGCTGATAGATCTGCCCTGTGTTTTTATTGTCTGAACTGCAGTAATGTATGCCCAGCTGAAGCCGATGTTCGTGAGCGTATTCAAGTAGCGCTAACGCCTCGGCCTCGCTGCCCGCAACGGGAATGCCGCCCCCGTACCAATAATCGTACAGGTAGTTGAACGGATGCTTACGCAGTTTGAAATCGCGCGAACGGAATTCTTCCGCGTTGCAAAGCGGGAAACAGAACTCGAGTAAATTGATGCCCCGCACTCCCATGGCGTCTAAGCGTGAAAGCAGCTCGCGCATTACCGAAAGCGTACCGGGAATTACTGGCATTTCAACCATGACGTGCGGTAATGCAGAAACAGCAGCCGCCATGCGTTCAAACACTGGAGCATCTGCATTCGCGACATCTTCCGGTTTTACGCTGAAACGAATCTCGTTGAGTCCCACTTCCGCCAATTGCACCAAGCACGCGTTGTCAAGCAGGTCGCCGCACGTGTAAAGACGCACATGCGCTTCGGGGTACAGCTCGCGGGCGCGCTGGGTAAATGATACGACCTGGTCTTTATGCAGCAGCGGCTCGCCACCCGTAACGGCAAGGCAGTCGAATTGCGCCCCTGCAGCGTGCGCGGCATTGAGCTCGGAGACGATATCGCGCTGGTGCGAAAGGAAATACTCGTAGTGATCCTGGTTCGGATTGAAGCAGAAATAGCAGTGCCGCGTGCAGCGCAGGTCAACGAAGAACGTTGCCGTGCGCTCGCCAGTACGACACGCCAAGCATGCCGGAGATATCCAGCCACGCCACAAAGACGTGCCCCCATTTTCGCAATGGCACCCACACGTGTTGGCAACGTGCGCACGACGCGTTCGGGAACACGACTCCGCAGCTTCAAAGGGAACGCCAAACGCAGCAACTGCGTGCTCGTAGTCGCGCTCTACCTGGTTGAATGCTTTTGCATATTCCCGAACGTCCATCAAAATCCTTACTCGCCTATACGTTTCATGAGCCAATCAAGCTGTACCGCATCAACATGCACAAGTACCACAACAGCCTGCATAAATGCAGCGTACAACCCATGCTCGTCTTTTTCAATCACATCGGCTGCAAGTGCGTCGATCCACGTAAGCAGATGCGCTTCCAAAAACGCCTTCGTATCCTGCAGCGCTTTGCGGCATTCGGCATCACGGCCATCGGCATACGCCTCGTATGCACGCGAGCCCATACAGCCCATATACGCCAACATGGCGGCAATATGATCATCGGGGAATTGATGCTCCGCCTGAAGCTTCAAACCGGCGGCATGATACATTGCGCGAACGTCCAGCGTACTGCTCTGGAATAAGGTTTGCTCGGTACCCACATACGGGGACTCCCACATATGAACGTACGAATCACCTGGAACTTGGAACAGCTTCGTAAAGTCGCTTTCCATCTGGGCGGCAAGCGCTGCAAGAGCATCTGCCGACAAATTCTGATGCTCATCAAAGCACACGAGCACCTCTTTAGCGCAATCCCCCAGCGAGCGATCAATCTTGCTCAGAGTACGCCCCGCATCAAGCGAGGGTTCTTCATTGGAAAGTACCGCGGCTTCACGTGCAAACATCTCGCGCGTCTGCGAGCCGAAAAGCTTTGCAACAAAATCGGTCGAGCAATCGCCGCCAAACACGGAATGAAGAACGTCATAAAGATACGTGCGGCAGGCAAGATCCATGCCAATGCGAATTTCGAGCTGTTGATCAGGCATAATACCGCTCCTTTCAAGGGATTGCGCTCGTTTGTTTTTCGTTTATCTTCTCAAAGGAGATTCCACGCGACACCTCATGCAGCGCACCATGCGGCGCCCCATGAAACTTCGCGTGAAATCACGCTACATGACAAAATAAGCGTCAGATTATTTTAGCGAAAAACTGCGTAAAGAAAAATCGCCGCACCACAAGCGATATGCGGTGCGGCGACAAATGGAAAACTCGTTCCTACCAAGTAAGCTCGACAGCGGATTTGTCGAAAGCAAGATCCTTGGTCTTGATCAGAACGTGCGGACGAGTCAGGTCGGGATTCGGGAGCACCACGATAGTGCCGTTGTCCAAATCGCCGGCGTACTTCTTGCGCAGCTCGTCGATATCGCCCGCGTCAAGAGCGCGGTTCGGGCAACCTGCAACGCATGCGGGCTGATCGCCGTTGGCACGCAGGCCGTAGCAGCCGTCGCACTTGCCGGAAACGCCCTTCTCGGGGAAGTACTGCGGATGACCGTACGGGCAGCTCATCACGCACATACG
>CAKUDT010000015.1 GCA_934645125.1 uncultured Eggerthellaceae bacterium | reverse complement strand
AAAAACGGCGGCAGCTCACGACAGCTCGCAATAACTTCCTTGAAGCGTTGTTCCTGCTCAGCAGAGGGAAGCTCGCCCGAAAGAAGAAGATGCGTAACGCGCTCGAACCCCAATTGGTCACCCAGCGAAGTAATAAGCTCCTCTATAGTGTGGCCGCGATACCACAAGCGCCCCTGGTCGGGAACTTTTTGAGCACCTTCGACCTTTGACGAGCTGATTTTCGAGATATTCGTAAGGCCGGTCAGAACACCGTTTCCGCGTTCATCGCGTAAACCCAGGTTAACGCCATATTCCTCGTAAAGACGCGGCGAGATGCTATCATTTTGCAGGCAAGTGGCAAGCAGGTCCTGCGCATAAACGGTGCAGGCGGAAACATCATTCTGAATCATCGACTCCCCCTTCCTCCAGCTCAACCTCGATAACGGTTTCCATCTGTTTCATAAGATTCAGAAGGCTCATAAGGTTGCTAATGCCAAAGCGCTGGATAACGCCGCTGTAATATTTGGCCAGGTGGCTGCGCTGCGCAACCAAGAATTCCCGACCCGAATCGGTCAAGGTTACATACGTGCCTTCGCTTCCATCACCATCGTGGCCCCAGTTGACTAAACCGCGATCACGCAGATGCCCAATACGCGATGATGCCCGCCGTATGGGGATGTGCATTTTGTCCGATATGTCGCGCAAGTACACACGGCCGCCATAGATGTCGGCTAAAGACGACTCCTCTTCAATCACCAAAAGAGCAATATAATCGATGAGTTCTACGCCCGAACTTAAGCCTGACTTGCTGAAATGGTACTTGCGCAAGGCAATCTCATCGCAAATTTTAAGAATGTCGATATCCTGAAGCGGGATGGATGGATGCGGCTTTTCCTTGACAACACCCTTATTGCTTGTCGCAGTAAGGTCCGGTGAATTCGTGGTCATATCGTCCATCGCATTAGCCCCTCTCTTCGCTATAGTATTGCTAAGCTCCTAAAAAATGCACTCTATCAGCCGCTTTGGCTTTATCAGATTTATTGACCCATCAAGTATTCAACCCCGATCGGCACATCAGCAGCGCAATCTCCGCAGCCGCACCAGGGCGCTTAAGCCATCGGTAAAAAGATACCATGCCTAAAGCCACGTTCAGTCAACCGTTGCATGACGCTTTTACAACATCAGCGAAACGTGCGCCATGAGCAGCCCTTAAGCGCCGCAAAAACTATGATTGCGCAATCTTCAGCTCGGCTGCCTTTTCTGCCAGCGCCGCAATACCACCGGTAACCGCAGCGCCGGTAAGCATCGAAATGTTCTCTATGGGAAGATCGGGGTCGGTCGATAGCAAATGATGATAAACGGCAAGGAACCCGGAGCAGAAATATGCGATGAAAATATCCAGGTAGGGGCCAAGTTCTTCTGACAGGCCCAGCGCGTTATTCTCTTTGAGCACGTCCGCCAAAAATGGCTTCAAACGATCCACCAGTCGATCGGTATTAACGCATTCTAGAATCTTTGTCCTTCGGTCGAAATTCAGAAGGATCTCCTCGCACAGCACCGACAAAAACGCCCCCGCATCAATGCGCCCGTCTTTGTCCAGCGGAATCGAACGCAGCGTTTCGCCGACATTCGCCATTTCCCTGCGAAGAAGCTCATCGACAAGATCATCGATAGAACCGTAATGCAAATAGAACGTTTTGCGGCTGATTCCAGCACGCTTTGTAAGCATGGTCACGGTGATTTTAGAAAGCTCTTTTTCGGAAAGCAGCTCGTCAAACGCCGCGTAAATTTGAGCTTCCGTCCTTTGAGAACGCGGATCAGATGCGAATTTATCCGGCGCATCGTCCTTCGCTTTCTTCGTCTTTTCCTTTTTTTCTTTTACTATTTTCGCCTCTTTTGCCACCATGCAAATCGCCCCCCAGCAAATTGTCAGAATCGTAACGAATTTGACTTAATACCCAGTTTTCGCTACTTTGGTCATTGATGTTTCTCTGTTTTGTCAGTACATTTACACTGTGTATTATGCCACAGTGAGTATTTGCAGGCATGAAGAATTTCAGGTCTTTTGAAAGCAAAGGAGCATGTCATGAAAGCCACCGACCAAATCAAGCGCGCTGCCATGATGAAAACCGTGGACTATTTGCTAGCCGATCCTGAGAAAAACATCTGCAACATCATGAACATGCTGGACAAAGTTGCACCCGCAGATGTCTTCCCCACCCAGCGCGAAACCTTCAAGAAAGTTATTGCCGAAAAGAACAACTGGTATGAACTGATCATGAAGATCTTCGACTTGAATCCCGAGTTCCGCAACGAGTTCCTGAAGAACTTCATTGTCGATGGCAACCTGATGGCATGGCCGAAGCAGGAAGAAATGCGCGAGAAGCATCAATGCAACATTCCCTGGGCCATTCTGCTTGACCCCACAAGCGCCTGCAACCTGCATTGCACCGGCTGCTGGGCCGCCGATTACGGTCACAGCCTGAACCTGACCTACGATGACATTGACTCCATTATCAATCAGGGCGTTGAGCTGGGCACTCACGTTTACATCTACACGGGCGGCGAGCCTATGGTGCGCAAAAAGGACCTTATCCGCCTGTGCGAAGCGCATCCCGACTGCGCGTTTCTATGCTTCACCAACGCAACGCTTATCGACGAGGAATTCTGCCAGGACGTCCTGCGCGTGAAGAACTTCGTACCCGCCATTAGCGCAGAAGGCTCCGAGGAAACCACCGATGCGCGCCGCGGTGCCGGCACATATCAAAGCATTGTGAAGGCTATGAAGCTGCTGAAGTCCCACGGCTTGCCGTTCGGCATTTCCGCGTGCTTCACCAGCCAAAACGCCGAAAGCATTGCCAGCGAGGAATACTTCGACTGGTTGATTGAGCAGGGCGCGCTGTTCTGCTGGATCTTCACGTACATGCCCGTTGGCTCCGATGCCGCACCCGAGCTCATGCCCACTGTCGAGCAGCGTATCCACCTGTACAACTTCGTGCGCGATATGCGTTACAAGAAACCACTGTTCACGCTGGACTTCCAAAACGACGGCGAGTTTGTGGGCGGCTGCATTGCCGGCGGACGTCGCTACCTGCACATCAATGCCGCAGGCGATGTTGAGCCGTGCGTGTTCATCCATTACTCCAACGCGAACATCCACGAAAAGTCTCTGCTGGAATGCTTGAAGTCCCCCATTTTCATGGAGTACTACAAGAACATGCCGTTCAACGACAACTTGCTGCGCCCCTGCCCCATGCTGGAGAACCCGAAATGGCTGCCCAAGCTAGTCGAGGCTTCCGGCGCGGAATGCACGAACCTGACCGCACAGGAAAGCGCCTGCGAGCTGTGCTCGAAGTGCACCACGTTCGCCGAGGAATGGAAGCCTGTTGCAGAGCGTATGTGGGATGACCCCGCCGATCCTCGCTTCGAGGCGCGCAAGGATCCCAACATTGGTATGGCGAAGACGGACTTGACCCGTTTCGAGGCACTTGGCCGCACCATCAAACGCGACTAGCAAGAAGAACAAGCAGCTGACCAGCGCATATAAAACGGCTCAGAGTCAAAACGAACGAGCGCGTCTTCGCCTGTTACCGGGCGGGGGCGCGCTTGCGTTTTACCTCCATTTTACAAACCTTTGAAAAGCAGCTTACAAACACGCCGTATACTCAAAAGCAAGAAAATGCAAAATGGATAAGAATGCACAAGAGGAAGCATCATGAAGCAAGGGATTATCGACATTGGTTCGAACTCAATCCGATTGACCGTCTACGAGGTGGACGGGCACGCCTTCCGAATTTTATTCCGCGAGAAGGTGATGGCCGGCCTTGCAAGTTACGTAGAAGACGGGGCACTCAGCGCCGAAGGCATCGAAAGCGCCTGCAGCGGACTGCTGGAGTTTCGTGCCACGCTGGAAACGCTGGAGATCGATAACGTTGCCGTGTTTGCTACGGCATCGTTGCGCAATATCTCGAACACCGAACAAGCGCTTGCAATCATTCATGCGGCAACCGGTTTTTCGGTGGATGTCATCAGCGGCGAAGAAGAAGCACTTCTGGGCTACACCGGCGTCATGGAGGACCTGCGCATTGAAAGCGGTGCGTTTCTTGACGTTGGCGGCGCCAGCACGGAAGTCGTGTCGTTCGAAGAAGGCGTTATCACCAACTCCGCCAGCTTCCCTATTGGATCGCTGAGCCTATACAAGCGCTGCGTGAAAAACATTTTACCCGGTGAAGGCTCCCTTCAGAAACTGCAGGGAGCCATTAGCCAGACCATTGACCCGCACGAGAACAACGTTTCTCCCCGCGTGTTGGTGATGGGCGTGGGCGGAACGGCGCGCGCAACGTTAAAGTTAGCGCGGCATTACTTCACCTTGCCCAAGAACAGGCAAGGGATAACGGCTGAGCAACTTGATGAGCTCACCGCGTTTCTGTGCAGCGGCACAAAGGATGCCACGAACCTGATTTTGCGGCACGAGGCGGACCGCATTCACACGCTTATCCCCGGCATGCTCATTCTACAGCATGCATTTCACCTGTTCAGCGCCCAGCAGCTGATTGTTAGCAAATACGGAGTACGAGAAGGTTACTTATGTCAGAGAATACTCAACGCGAATACGCTTACACCCAAAACCGAGAACTAAGCTGGCTGCGTTTCAATCGTCGCGTGCTTGAAGAGGCATCCGATACGAGCGTACCCGCGCTTGAGCGCCTGAAGTTCATCTCGATCTTCTGCAGCAACCTGGATGAATTCTTCATGATTCGCGTAGGCAGCTTGTTCGACATCACGCGCATCGACCCGCTTAAGACCGACAGTCGCACCGGCTGGACCGCAGACAAGCAACTCGACGAGGTCTACAAGACCATCCCGGGATTGCTGACCATGAAGGAGCACATCTACACCGCCGTGGCGCAAGAGCTCGAGAAAAACGACATTTGCGACGTTTCCTTCGACGAACTTACCGCCGACGAAACAAAACGCATCAATCGATTCTTCCGCACGGACGTATTGCCCGTAATTTCGCCTATCCTTATTGGGCCGAACCATCCGCTGCCCCACCTGGTGAATAAGCGCCTGTACGCCGCCGCATTGTTGGAACACAAGAAAGAAAAGGCCGTTGGAATTGTGCCGCTTCCGGGCAGTCTGCCGTCGTTTGT
Organism: uncultured Eggerthellaceae bacterium; assembly: GCA_934645125.1. Taxonomy (GTDB): domain Bacteria; phylum Actinomycetota; class Coriobacteriia; order Coriobacteriales; family Eggerthellaceae; genus CAKUOV01. The sequence continues at coordinate 7,793 of CAKUDT010000015.1, read as the reverse complement.
CATGCTGCCCGATGGCAAGCGCTACATTCGCACCGAGAACATTCTTCTACATTGGCTGCCAACCCTGTTCGATGCATACTCCATAAAAGAAAGTTGCGTTTTGGCGGTCACACGCAATGCCGACATCAGCTTCGATGACGAGAAGTTCGAAGACAACGAAGAAGATTATCGCCACCAGATGAAAAAGCTGCTCAAGCAGCGCGATCACCTGGCAATTGTGCGCCTGGAGCTGAGCTGCCCGGTATCGGAGGCCTTCCGCGAGAAGCTTATTTCCCTGACGCGCGTAAAACCGCAGCAAATGTTCGTGGATCGCTGCCCGCTTGCCATGAGTTACGCATATGCCCTGACAGACAGTTTGCCCAAAGACCTTGCGGCAAAGCTTTCCTACCTGCCCCATAAGGGAAGATGGGCCATAGATCTGCATCAGGGACAATCCATCATGGCGCAAGTACAACAAAAAGACCACCTGCTGCACTTCCCTTATGACACTATTGACCCGTTCCTGCATCTTTTGAACGAAGCCGCTGAAAACCCGAACGTTCTTTCTATTAAGATCACTATCTATCGTCTGGCAAAGACCTCGAAGATTGCGCAAGCACTTTGCCGCGCGGCAGAGCACGGCAAAGAAGTGCTGGTGCTCATGGAGCTGCGCGCACGCTTTGACGAGGAAAACAACCTGACTTGGGCGCAGATGCTCGAAGAGGCGGGCTGCCAGGTGGCCTACGGCACCGAAGGCTTCAAATGCCACAGCAAAGTGTGCCTCATTACGCTGCGCAAAGGCAACAAGACAAGCTACATCACGCAAATCGGCACAGGCAACTACAACGAGAAAACAAGTGCGCTCTATACCGACTTGAGCCTGATAACGGCCTCACCTGAAATTGGCGAAGACGCTTCGGCATTCTTCCGCAATATGTTGGTAAACAAGTTGGATGGCACCTACGAGCAGCTGCGCGTTTCGCCTTTGGGCATTAAGGAGCTGCTGCTTGAGCAGATCGACCGCCAAATTGAACTGGGCGAACAAGGCTACGTGTGCATCAAAGCGAATTCCGTAACCGAACGCGACATTATTGACAAGCTTGCGCAGGCATCGCAGGCGGGCGTGGAAGTGCAGCTCATCATCCGGGGTATTTGCTGCATCTTACCCGGCGTACCCAAATACACCGAGAATATCCACGTGAACAGCGTTGTTGGACGCTTCTTAGAACACAGCCGCGTATACCTTTTCGGTAAAGGCGACGATGCCCTGATGTATATTTCGTCTGCCGACCTGATGACGCGCAACTTAAATCGTCGCGTGGAAATCGCCTGCCCCATCAACGATCCGCGCCTGCGCTGCCAGATTACCTGGATGCTTGAAGCGCAGATGAGCGACACGGCAAAAGCAAGCATCATCCTTTCCGATGGCACGTATTGCCGCAAGAGCAGCGCCAATGCCTTTGATTCGCAGGCATTCTTCATGGAGCACCCGCTCCAAGAGGCAACCGGCTGCGAGGAAAGCGATGGCGAAGTGCCCTGTGGTCTGGCAGCACGTCTGAAAGCGCTAAAAGCGCTGTCCGACAAGCTGATTGCGCGCCTCCGTGGGTAATGTTGCTGAAAAAACGACCCGAAAACGCCCAGATTCACGATACGGGGCAGGTGGAAATGCGGCAACAGCCGTACCCATCTGCCTCGTAACTCTATGACCTGGTGTTTTATATGAATGCAGGGCGCTCAACATCCTTGCGTACGGGGCAAATTCGCGAATCAGCACCTTCAACCTGCCCCGTATCGTTCATTTGCGCGTTTTTGCGCCAAAAAAACGACAACATGAAATTCAGATGAGTTGCTTACGGCAACATTGCCCGTCAAACGCCCGGAATTGCCAGCGGCGTGCCCTCTACGTTGACAATTTTGAACGGTATATCGTACGTATCGGTGAGCGCTTGGGAGCTTACGGCATCCAGACCGCCTTGCGCCACCGCCACGCCATCGCGCACCAGCAAAAACCGGTCGCAAAACCGCAACGCCAAGTTCACATCATGCAGAACCAGAATGGTGGCCAGGCCTTTTTCCAACGTTAACGCACGAATGGCCTCAAGGACCTCGAGCTGGTTTTTGGGGTCAAGTGCACTGGTGGGCTCGTCCAAAATCATGATTTCCGGCTCTTGCGCTATAGCGCGCGCGATGAACACTTTTTGGCGCTCGCCGCCGGACAGCTCGTCGCAATACCGATTCGCATACGCCTCCAAATTCAAAGAAGCAATGGAACGCGAGACGATTTTTCGATCACGTTCCGTAATCGACCAGGTGATATGCGGTTTTCTTCCCAAAAGCACCTCATCGTAGACGCTCAAATGCGGAACCATCTGCTGCTGGGCAACGTACGCGATATGCTGGGCAATTTCGCGGCGCGACATACCCGACAACGACTCATTGCCCACGCGAATGCTTCCCGCTGCGGGGCGCGTGATGCCCGCAAGCAAGTCGAGCAGCGTTGATTTGCCCGCGCCGTTGTTGCCCAGAATGCCTAAAACTGAACCTGCTTTTGCTTGCACGCTCAAGTTGCGAAAGACCGGCTGCGAACAACGAGGATACGTATAGCTCACCTCATGAGCCACCAGTAACGCATCTACCTGCGTAAATGCATCGTGATGATGCACGGGAATCGCATCGCCCGCGTGGCTTTCGCACGCAGAATCGTGCTCAATCACGCCTTCCTGCGCAGACGTTTGCTCCGGCTTATGCTCGTGGGGAACGTCTCCGCCCTTATGCACGTGATAGTGGCTGTGGACCGTTCCATCGGCGTGCTGGTGCGTATGGGCGTGGACAACATTCGATTCCTGGGACGGGTCACGCGAGAGCTGTTGGTCCTGCTGGTCGCCCCGGTTTAGCTCGCAGCCCTGAGTCTGCTGGGCCTGCTGTACCAGCCGACTGTCCTGGCTCGACTTGTCACCCTGATCCAACGCGCGGCCCTGGTCGCCACCCCGTTGAAGCTTTTGTTCTTCGCTCATCGCTTAAACCCCCGATACAAAAGCACCAGGAAAAGCGGTGCACCCAAAAACGATGTAATTGCGCCAATCGGCAGAATGATGGGGCTGATAACCATGCGGGCAAGAAGGTCGCTTCCCAGCATAATCACCGAACCTAGAACAAGCGATGCCGGCAAAAGGTAACGATAATCGTTTCCCACAATGCGGCGCGCGATGTGCGGTGCAATAAGGCCAATGAAGTTGATCAGACCCACAAACGACACAATGGATGCCGCCATAAGCGATGCCACCGCAACGCCCAGCACGCGCGTTTTCTGCACGTCAACGCCCAATCCGCCCGCCACGTGACCGCCGTTTTGCAGCGCATTGTAATTCCAGCGGTTTGCGAAGAAATACACCGCACACACAACGTTAACCACCGTCATGAACCCGAGTTGCGACCAAGTCGCGCGGCCCAAATCGCCGAATTGCCAGAAAATCACACGCGTAAGCTCAACGTCGCTTGCAAAGTACTGCAAGATGGTAGACGCACCCGACCACAGGGCGGACAAGGCAACGCCTACCAAGATAATGCTTTCCGCGCGCATCTGTCCCAGCTTGGAAAAAGCCAGCACGACCAGGCTTGATACCATGGCGCCCACAAATGCGAAAACCGCCGTGGTGCCCATATTGATAGCCGCAGCCGTGCCGCCCAGCGCAGGGACCACCACCAAAATGGCAACGGTTGCACCGAATGCCGCACCTTGCGAGATACCCACCGTAGACGATGATGCCAGCGGGTTTTCCAGCACGCTTTGCAGCGCGGCACCCGCCAGCGCAAGACCGGCTCCCGCCACAATACCGCAGGCCACGCGCGGAAGGCGAATCGACTGCACCGCAGCAACATCGCTTGGCTGCCCTGAACCGAACAGCGCGGCAATTGCCGTGGGAATGTCGATATTCGATGCACCGCTTGCAAGCTCTGCCGCCGCAATAAAAAGCAGTATGACCAGAAGAACAATAATCGCAATCTTGTTACGCAGCTCCACATGCTTCTGGTTGCTGGCAATCCTGTCTGCCGTCTGTGTTATGGCAACATCGCGCGGCAGAGCTTTTCTATTTTCCACGTGACCACTAAAATCCTTCGCGCTGATAAGCATCGTAGCAATCAAGGCAAACGGGCTTGCCGTTTTGAATGCGCAAGCCATATTCCGCCGTTGACTCGCCGCACACCGAGCACGGCTGGGAATCAAACAAACGTGCCTGCTCTGGCAAAGCAGAGACAGACTTGACTTCAAAGAGCTGGTCGTAAGGAGTGTTCACCAGGAAGTTCATATACTCTTCTCGGCTTTTTCCCTCGCCCAAGTTCGGCTTCAAAACCAAACGCGCGTTTTTGCCCGTAGTACGCGAATAGAAGCTAAACGCCATCTTCCCGCGAAGGCGCGGAATAAGGTTCGACTTGCCATACGTGCAGCTCAACAGGACCTGAATGGCATCAACGCAGCAAGCATCATTTTCCGTCACGCAAACTAGTTCCTCATCGATGGCGGGAAACGCATCTGCGCTCAACCCCAACTGATCAATAGCCCCTTCAACCGCCTTGAAACCAATGGCAAGCCCCGGGCACTTGTGTCCGTGAAATTCTGCCGCCTTGTCCCAATACTCCAATGAAAGCATGTTTACCTCCCCGACTAAATAGTAACTTTCGAAAATTTGTAACACCATAGTAGCGGTTATGTGCTACGATTTCAACCAAGGTGTTACGATGGTCTAACAACAGTAACGCTCACCAAACAAGTGGAAGGAACGTAATGAAGAAATCAACACGGTTTGCCGCTGCAGCACTTGCAGTGATTTGCGCGGCAGCAATCAGCGTGGGAGCCCTTGCCGGCTGCTCAAGCAACACAAGTTCAAGCGGATCCGCTGCGGCATCCAGCAGCCAAGCGGCAACGAAAACCGTTACCGACATGCTCGGGCGCACGGTAGAAATTCCTTCCAACGTTGAGAAAGTCATTGGTGTTGGCAGCGCGTTGCGTTCCATCTGCTACATGGGCGAAGTTGATAAAGTAGTGGGCGTTGAAGCTTCCGAGCACGAAGACAGCATTAACTGCGCCTATCGCCATGTGAACCATGAGAAATTCGCCAATCTGCCCATTATCGGCGAAGGCGGCTCAAAGGGCGTAACGCCTAATGAAGAGGCAATCATCAACGCCGCACCACAAGTCATTATCTGTAACAGCATATCAGCTGACGAAGCAGACGCTCTGCAATCAAAGGTAAAGATTCCCGTTGTGTGCCTCAACGTGCCGGAGACGTTCTTCGGCGAGGACTATCAGAAGAACTTCACGCTTCTGGGCGAAGTTTTCAACAACGAGAAGCGCGCAAATGAGCTGATCAGCTATATCAACGGCATCAACGACGACCTGAAAGCGCGTGTAGCAAAATCCACCGCCGCAAACACCAGCGCTTATGCTGCGGGCGTCTCGTTCCGCGGAAGCCACGGGTTCGAGGGAACGGAAGCAGGATTCCCGCCGTTTGCCGCATGCAACATCAAGAACGTTGCCGATGTTGACGGCGCAAAAGGCCCCTACTCCATTGATTTGGAAGCCATTTCCAGCGCGCAGCCCGAATACATCTTCATTGAAAGCGGCAATCTTTCTTTGGTAGCCGACGATTACAAGAACAACCCTGCCTACTTCAACGCGCTCAACGCCGTCCAGAAAGGAAACACGTACACGCTGATTTCCTATCGCTTCTATGCGACAAACGTTGAGCTGGCGTTAGCGAACTGCTACCAGGTAGGTAAAGTAGTGTATCCCGATGCTTTTGCCGATGTTGACCCCACCCAAAAGCTCGATGAGATTGCGCAGTTCTTCCTGGGCGCTCCCATCGCAAGCGATTTGGCAACAATGGGCTGCGAGTTCAAGCAGGTTGATATCACAACGCTGTAAGCAGACTCGCCTTAAAGCACTCTCTTTTTCGCGGGTGCTCAGATATCCCCTTACCCGCCTTTCGATACCTGAGCACCCAATCACGGTCCCAGGGCGGCACCGACCGCCTGGATATAATCCCCACATGAAGCGGCTCCGCCCCATCGGAACCGCTTCACATTTTTAGGAAGAAAAAGCGTAGCGGGCGCCTGCCCGACAACCGCAGGGTCCAAGGGCGAAGTGCGCGCCGGGAGACGCGCGCGCCCCACGTGCTTGCGCACTGCGCCGCAAAACGGCTGCTAGACTGCTAGATTTTCGCAGAACCCGTCATTCCCTTGAACACGGCGCTCAAGAATCCCTGGCGCTGCTTTTCATAGGGAACGCCGCCCAACAGCAAGCCCTCCACCTTCAAAGAGCCAATATTCGATGCACCCACCGTATAGGGATTTCCCGAGAGAAGGGCCATATCGGCGCGTTTTTCCACTTCAAGCGAGCCACGCTCTGCTTCGTCAAACGTCACCCAGGCGCCATTATACGTGCACATGCGCAGCGCCTCTTGCGGCGTGAGCGACTGCTCGGGCACGCTATGGTTGCACGCGCGCTGCATCCATAAAATAGGGTCGGGATCGGTGCAGGGCGCATCGCTTCCCGCCGAAAGAACGATTCCCGCATCGGCGAAAGTACGCAAGGGGTTAAGGCGCGCCGCACGCGTTTCTCCCAAAATGGACGCCAAATACGCATCGGGCTCTTGCGGCCAATCGATGAAGCTCGTTTGCATGGGCAGCTGAATGCCGTATTCCGCGCAAATCGCCATGCCGGCGTCCGTAGGCAAGCACGCATGAATGATGCCGTGACGGTGATCTTCGCGGGGGAAATCGTCGAGTGCTGCCTTCAATGCACGAGTGGCCTGGTCAAACGCAGCATCACCAATAGCATGCATCTCAATCTGCAATCCAGCGCGATTCGCTTTCTTGCAAAAATCCGTCACAACTTCATCGCTGTAATACAGCACGCCACATCCGCCCTGGGCATCGGCGTACGGCTCAAGCAGCGCGGCATCGTGACTTCCGAAACAGCCATCAAGCGCACAGGCAAAACAGCCACCGATGCGCGGCAACTTGCGGCTGATTGCCACATCAACATCCAGCGACTGGGGAAACACGCGCACTTGAAAGCCCGATTGCGCGCTCTTCCCCACCCACTTCTCCAGGCTGATATCCAAATTGCCGGTAAAGCCAACGCCGCTTACGGTATGCACCATGCCAATGCCGCGGCTTGCCAGAAAGTCCATTGCGCCCTGAATGTTTTTCACCAGTTCAGGGATAGAAAGGCTGTTTGTAATGTAATCGCTCACCGCGAAAAACGCCTCTTGGTTCATCTCGCCCGTTTCGGGGTGATACCCCCGCAGGTTTTTCACCTTGTCATCGATTTTCGCCAAAAGCGCGCTGTTCACCACGCAGGCATGACCGTCGTATTTAACCATGAAAACGGGCTTGTCAGAGCATGCCTCGTCAAGTTCTGCACGAGACAAGAGACGCCCTTCTTCCACGGAATAAGGCGAAGCACCAAACGCAACAAGCGTTTTCGACGTGCACTTTCGCGCGAAATCGGCAACCATTTCCTTGATTTCACGGTTCGAGCGCGCATGCATAACATTCAAGCCCGCATTGAACGTTGCAAAAGATGCCAAATGCTCGTGCGTGCCCACAAACGCCGGGCACAACACGCGCTCATCCAACTGCTCGCGCGAAGCATCAGCAAAGCGTTCGGGCAGGTCATCGCCCACATAAGCAATACGCCCCCGATCTTCCACCAAATAGCGCGCCACGCTATCATGCGCATCCACCGTCAGAATTGTGCCCTCATAAACTTTCACACGTGCCTTCTTTCCTGCGGTTTTACTGAGTGTGTT
>CAKUDT010000014.1 GCA_934645125.1 uncultured Eggerthellaceae bacterium | reverse complement strand
CGGCGCAACATAACCGCAGGTCACTGGGTTGCTCAATTCTTAGCACCAGAAATGAAATCCGTGCTCGAAAGTCAGGTTTTATGAGCCGCGCCGTGCATGCACCGTGCTTTTTTCACGGAGAAGCCACGTTTTGCGAGTGTGCGAAGTCGTTTGTCCGCATTTTTCCTGTGTTTTGCGGGTTTCCGGAGCTGGGCTTACTGTTGTCCAGGGGCGACTTGCGGCGCCAACTTTCGGCGCGCGATGCCTCAGAAGAAAAAGATGCGACAAACTCTCAAGAATTGACGATTTTTAGTCAACGGGGAGGGCATTTTGGGAGGGAATGCGGCCTCTTTCCCCTCTGTGAAATTCGCGACCTGGGGAAATGCGAGTGGCGAAACCAATGCGACTGCGCTGGTTGACTAAAAATCGAAAGAAGTTGAGAGTTTCTTCTCGATTTTTCGTCTGGCGACCAAGGGAAGGGGGCGGCGGCGTGCCGGCGTGTCGGGGAAGGTGTGCTCAGGAATGCCACGGAAGGGGCAGCGTGGCGCTTACGCCTGGGTAATCAGCTCGGAAATCAGGCGAATCGCGAAAAGCACCAGCACGATAAGCATGATGGGGCGCACGATGGCGCTTCCCTTCTCCGTGAACTGCGTTGAGCCAATGTAGTTGCCCGCCATATTGAACAGACCGCCGATGATTCCCAGTGTGAACAGGCATGTTCCGTTGTAAGCGAAAACGGCCAGCGCGGTTAGATTCGTGGTCAGGTTCACGCTTTTCGTCACGCCCGCCGCGCGGCGCGCTCCCAGGCCGCCAACGCTGGTGAGCAGCAGCATGAGAAACGTGCCGGTGCCGGGGCCGTAGAAGCCGTCGTATGCGCCAATGATCAGCGAAACCGCCAGGCAAATCGCGAGCGTTTTCTTGCGCGACCAGTCGGCATCGGCTTGTCCCAGGTCTTTGTGGCGCAGTACGTAAAAGCCCGCAATGGGAATGACAATCAGCATGAAAATGCGCAGGAAGTTATCGGAGGCCAAAAGGCTCAGGTTCGCACCGATATCCGATCCAATCAGCGCAACCACTACGCATGGCGCGCACAGCCACGCCACCATGTAGCCTTGCCGCGCGTATTTCACGGTGGCAACGATGGTGCCCATGGCGGACGAGACCTTGTTCGTGCCAATGGCCAGGTGAAGTGGCAGTCCCGTAACGGCGAACGCGGGCAGGGCAATCAGGCCGCCGCCGCCGGCAATCGAGTCCACGTATCCCGCCAGGAACGACCCGCCGATGATTACGAGAATGCCCCACCAGGGGATAAGCCCATCGGCGGTTGCAATTGATGTTATGGGTGCGAAAAAATCCATGCGGAGCACTTTACTTCAAGTGGTGAAGATGGGGAAGGGGAAGGCGCGATTTTTGCTGTGCGGTACTTGTCGGGCGTTGGCGGCGGTGCGTTGGCGGTTGCGGGTGACGGCGGCGCGGCGGTGCGGGTGACGGCGGCGGCGTGCGGCGCGCGCGGGCTACGCCGCCGCTCCCTCGCCTTCGCATCCGACCGCTTGCAGCGTCTACCCCTTCGCCATGCCGTTGACGATTGCGAGAATCCCGCCTGCGCCCTATTTTTGCGTTTTCGGCTCGCGAGGAGTAATATAATCCCGTAAAAAATTTCGGAATTAAACCAAGGAGGTTTTCATGAAAGTTGCAGTACCTTGCGATACCCCGTTTGGCCTGAATGCTCAGCGCAGCGGCCACTTCGGACATTGTGCATTCTTTACGGTTGCCACCATCGAGGGCAACGAGGTAACCGACGTCCAGGTCGTGCCGAACGTTGATCATGATGAGGTCGGCTGCGGCGGCGTTATCGATTTCGCGTTGAGCCTGGGCATTGATGCCATCATCGCGGCGGGCATGGGCGTTCCGCCGTTCACGCGCTTCACGAATGGCGGCGTGAAGGTGTACCTGGAGCAGACGCAGCCTATCGCTGGCGACGCTATTAAGGTGCTTATGGACGGCAAAGCGGTAGAAATGTCGCTTGACCAGGCGTGCGCTCACTAGTTCTTTGATGAGCCGCCCGCTCGACGCGGCAGCTTTGCGTTTTTTCTTCGTGTTGATGTCAAGGGGGAGTTCCTGCTCGTTTGAGCGAGGGCTCCCTTTTTTGATTCATGCTTGTATTCTTGGCTTTTCGCCGCTGATACGTCTCCCGGCGTCGCTTCACCGCTGCTGCTTCTTCGCTCCCGGTATCGCTTGCCGACGCTCCTTCGCTTTTGGCGTTCCCTTGCCGCCGGCACATCCCTTGAATCTGGATCACTTCGCTCTCTGATTGCTCCCCCTGACCCTCTCTTCTTCGCTCTTTCATTCTTTTCTTTCCGTCGTTTCGGGATATGTTGTTGAATTTTGGGTTTGAAATTCGAAGTTGATGCAGGTTGGAAGTAGGTCAAAATTTATTTTTGGTCCGATGCTGCAATATGCTCCAACTGAGAATAATATTGAGCTGGTCGTTTGAAAACGCGAAATTTCCGCAATCAGCACGCTTGCTAAAAATGATCCGATTTGCGCTCTCGACCTACTTCCAACCTATCACAACTTCGAATTCGGAGGCTTTTTTTCAACAACGTGCTTCTTTTTCGCGTTTGCGAGTGGGAATTTGCCCGCTCTGGCGTATAGTGAGCGCATGATGAACAGCGATAACAACAATAAGCGTCAAATTGAGGGGCAGCGAAGGGCAGCGCCTCGGAAGCGTGTTGCTTCGGAGCGCTCGGCTGGCGAGCGGCAAGGCACGGCGCACCGCGAGGGTGTGGCGCAGCGCTCGAGGGCCGGGCGTCAAGAAGATGCTTTGCCCCGTCCGGGAATGGGCCAGCGATCGGGGGCCGCTTCGCGTCGTCCAGAAGCAGGACAGCGATCTGGGGCAACAGCGCGCTCTGCTGTGCGACAGGGAGAGGCGGCACTGCGTTCGAGGGCGCCGCAACAAGAAGACTCGCGTTACGAAAGAGCAGCTCAGAGGGATAATTTATGTCGTACGAATGAGCTCCATGCGACATCTCATCGCGCAACTGGGGCTAGGCAAGCATCCGCACATCGCGCCGCTCGTCCATCTGAGACCTCTCCACGAGCTTCGGTGCGCCCACCTGCATCTGCGCCCGGGGTATCGCGCGGCGCCGAGCGCCCATCCGCACGCTCTTCTTCGCGTGCTTCGTCGCCCGCTCGTTCTGCTCGTTCTGCGGCATCGGCACCAATGCTTTTCGGCATTGACCTGCGAGTTATCGGTGCAGCGCTCTTAGTTCTTGTTGTCGTGATCGTGCTGGTTACGCGCGGATGTTCAGGTTCGGAGCCTTCGTCTGATGCTTCTGTCCCGGCGACTTCTGCAACGCCAGTGGCCGAGGAATCGCAAGTTGACATCGAAACATACCGCGACCAGGTGTTTTCCTGGCTTGAGGACGATTACGCCGAAGCGTTGATGACCGCTGCCGAAACAGACGCGGACGTCGCATGGATTGTCTCTCACATCGATTGCTACGCAGTGGATGGCTCTTCGGTGCAATACAAGTTGCTGAAGCTGGCGGCGACGGAACCGCAAGCGCGTCTCTTCGTGCGAAATTGGCCCGACTGCTATCCCTCTGACCAGGCGGGATCGTGCTCGTCGGGGTGGGACAGCCGTGTTCCTCGCTTATACCAGTGGGATGAGCGCTGGGGTTACACGCTCTACTGCAACACCACGTTTGCACTTACGGGGTGCTGCCCCACGTCGCTGGCTATGGTGTACCAGGGGCTTACGGGCTCGTTCGACCGATCGCCTTATGACCTGGGCGTTTTGGCGGCGCGCTGGGGGTATATGGATTCCTTCAACGGCACCGACACGGCGTTTCTCACGAATTGCGCGCCTGATTTGGGCTTGAGCTGTCGTCAGCTTTCCGTTTCCGCGGATTCCATTACGTCGGCGCTTTCCGCGGGCGAGGTCGTTATCTGCAATGTGGGGCCGGGCGATTTCACCACGGGCGGGCACTTTATCGTGCTGGCTGGTCTGGATAGCGCGGGCGATGTTGTGGTGAACGACCCGTTCTCGGCGGAGCGCTCGGCGATGAGCTGGTCTGCGCAAACGATTGCGGGGCAGACGAAGGCGCTCTACGCCTACTCGCTGGCATAGAGCGCCTTCGGTCACCCGCCGGTTGCGCCGGCTGCGCCGCCTTCCGCCGCAACGCCGCATGCCCGCGACGCGCTGCGACCCGTCTGCTTGCGCCGAGCGCCTTCTCGCGCCTACTTCTTCCCGCGCTTGCTCATGTCGTCTCGGATTTCGTCAAGGCACTCGGTGGGAATGCACCCGCACTCACGAAGCGAGCTTACCGCCCTGCCCATAACGGCAAAGTTGAGTTCGGTGCCTTCACCGTCGGGCACGTAATCCACGGCGCGGTCGGCATCAATGCCAAAGCGACCTGCGGTTTCAACGGCGTCGATGTTCGCACCCAGGAAAATGAACTCCCAGCCGTAGCGCTCTCTTTGCTGCTCGATCATCTTCTTCACCTTGCGTGCGGAGAATTCGCGGCTCGAGTTTTCCTCGCCGTCGGTAATGATCACGAACAGGACCTTGTCGGCGCGGTACTCCTTCGCGGTGTTTTTCTGCGCCGCCGCAATCTTGTTGATGGTGCGTCCAATGGCGTCAAGCAGCGCGGTGGAGCCGCCCACGCGATACTCCCGCTCGGTGATGGGCGCCACGGCGCGCACGTCAATGCGGTCGTGCAGCAGCTCGTAGTTGTGGTCGAACAGCACCGTGGTTATCCGACACTCGCCGCGCTCTTCTTTCTGCTGTTCAAGCATGGAATTGAAGCCGCCGATGGTGTCTTTCTCCAGCCCGCTCATCGAGCCGCTTTTGTCCAGAATGAACGCAACTTCGGTCAGGTTCGTCTTTGCGCTTGTTTTCTCGTTTGCCTTCATGGTGGGCCTCCTTGGTCTTGGGTTCGTTTGCATCGTTTCCCTTAATGCAGTTCCCAGTATGGGGAAGGAGGCTCCCTTGCAGGTCGCTTTCAAAGCGACATCGGGGAAGGCGGCGATGCGGAGCTGCTGGCGTAGAGCACTTTCGCGCGGCGGCGCGGTGTCTCTGGCGCGCGAACGCGTTGGTGCGCCGTTTGTGCCGGACAAGATGGTGGCGCGATAGCGGCACGGTTCCACCGGCAAGGCCGCGCTGCCCTGGCGCTCCGACTTTAGTTAGCGCCCAAAAGCGGCTGGTCGTACTTGAAGAGCACTTCGTTTATCTCGAAGATGTCGTATTTGCCGCGTACGATGAAGAACTCCACAATGACGTCGAACAGCTGGCTGTGGGAAAGCGTGTAGCCGGCGCGTTCGAGCAGGTCGTTTGTTTCTTCCAGCGTGAGCTCCAGCGCGATTGCCAGTGCGATGATTGTTCGCTTGCCGGGCGTGTACCCTTTGCCCGTGCGGATTTTCGAGAACAGCTTGCGGCTGATGTTGGCGCGCTTGTAGACTTCGACGTCGGTTTTGCCTTTGACATCGATCAGGCGTAAAAGCGTTGCGTTGAACGGTTCGTCCAGGTTTTCGATAACGGCGTCGAGCCCCGTGGGTGCGGGTGCGGCGCCAAAGGCGAGCATTGGGCTTTCGGAGATGGCTGTATCGGCGCAGATGGAAGTCTCATCGAGCGAGAAGGAGTCGGCGAAAGCGGCAGCTGCGACTGCGGTCGCATCGCCGTCAGCGCCGGCGAATACGGCAGTAGCTGCTTCGTCGGTCGCTTCGCGGGTTGCGGCATCGGTATCGGTGGCCCCCGCCTCTCCTTCGCCGGTTACTGGCGCTGCGCCCGCCGCTTGTGCGTCGCGGTGCCGGGGTCTTAAAAGGCGTCCAGCCAGCGAGGGGCGTTCAACAAAATGCTCATCCACGTAGTTCTGGTCAATGTAGCTTTCAACTTCGCCCAGCAGCTGCTCGCTTAGTTCGAAAGCCGCCTGGTCGTAAATTGCCAGGTACACATCCATGTCGTGCGATTCCAGGAAATCCCTGATGGCACAAGTGGCAATGCGCAGTGCATCGGCTTTCGGATAACCGAAAATACCGCTTGAAATAAGCGGGAATGCAATGCTTGTGCAGTTGTTTTTCGCCGCTAGTGAAAGCGATTCCATGTAGGCGCTACGCAGCAGACGCTCGCTTTCTGCGGCGTCCTGCTGGTAGTAAACGGGTCCCGCGGCATGGATGACAAACTGTGCCGGCAGCGCGAATCCCGGCGTGATTGCGGCGCCGCCCGTTTCAATGGGCGCTACTTTGTCGCAGGCGGCCTGCAATTGCGCGGGACCTGCGGCTTTGAAGATGGCGCCGCACACGCCACCGCCCATTGCGAGCTGGGGGTTCGCGGCGTTGACGATGGCATCAACGTTCATGCGAGTTATGTCTTGACGGACAATGGTGAACGGCATTTCGTGGCTCCTATCTGCGGTAATCGTGCTTTTGAGCGTAGATTGCTGCGTGCGTTCTTGGGAAAAGTATACGCCGATTTCTGCGTTTCGTGTATTGTCGCGCGGTATTGCCTATTTGCATGTCCTGTAAATAGGACATGATATGGTTTCTTGCCGCCAAGGCTTCTGCTCGTGCCCCCTAAGTCGCGCCCCCACGCATCCAGCTTGGGCAAAACGCTGGCAAAGCGTCTTTTCCGGTTCTACTTGGTCATGTTGTCGAAAAATCAGCGCTAAAACGCGCAAATCGACGGTACGGGGCAGTTCGGGGAGGACTTGTTGCTCCGCTTGCCTCCAGACGGTTTCTGCGACCTGGGGTTTTGCTGGGTGTCGTTGGCCTCGATGGCTTCGGACGCCCTTTTTCGCGCTTCCGACCTGCCCCGTACCGTTGATTTGTGCGTTTTCGGGACGAAAAAACGACAAGATGGTTGGAGGGCATAACCTGGGCTGCCTTTCGTTCGAGTTTAAGGATCTTGGAGAGTTGAATCAGGCAGGCAGGGCTCTACTCCTGCCCGCGTTCGGGGGAACGACGCCCTCGTCTTGTTTCCAATAGTTCAATCCGCCTACTCCTGCCTGTGTTCGAGGTTGCGTCGGATGCTGCCTGCGGGCGAGCCGTATTCCTTCGGCTGCATGTCGAATTGTGCTGGGGCAGTCATCTTCCATGGCGAGTTGATAGCATTCGGGCGATTGGAAAAAGGAGCAAGGGAAGCGCTGATTAACGCGAAGTTTATGGTAGGGACTTCGGTCCCTCTTTTTCGTGACCAGCGGCTTTGCCAATTATATGCAGTGGCTACCTGCTTTAATCAGCGCTTCCCTAGGGGTGCTTGCAGACAATTAGAGCCATGGCGGATTGCTATGGAAGAGCAGCTCATTCAGTAGTTTGTTTTTTTCGAAATCCCACTGCAAATACTCTTTGTGCCTGTTCAAGCCAGCTTTGCGGTTTATGGTTCTTGCTAGCCGTTCGAGTTCAGTTCCACTTCTGATGGATTTATCGGTGAATCGAACCACGTCGTATCCTGCTTCAAGCATAAGATGGTCTCGTTTCTTGTCGCTTACGTGGTTATCCTCAATCCCGTGTTGGCTGCCGTCGTATTCAACGACAAGGTTCGCCTCGCGCCACACGATGTCGCCATGAAGAATCTGCTTTTCGCCGAAGTGAACCTTACTGGGCAGATTCACTTGTATTTCGTGGTTGAGCAGAGGTGCGGGCATACCAAATCCGCCTAGGCGGTGCGGGAGTGTTGCGGCGATAGCAAGAACCGATTCCCGCGGCGATGCTGAGCCGTCAAGCACGTATTGACAAGCTTTCCTAGCTAGCTTTATGCCAGCCATTCCGTTTGACTTATCAAGATATGCGGCAATCTTTTGCCTGGATGTAAGTGGATCACGCTTGTATTGAGTTTCCTCGTTGCTAATTCTTGCGTACGTGCCGCATAACTCCATGCCGTAAAGAACAAGTGCCTCAAAGGGCAGATAAGTCGCAGCCGCCAAGAAACAAAGTTCGGGACTTGCGACATAGGTGTCGTAATTGATTCGCCTGAACGACCATTTGGGGTAACCTAAGCTGCGATGATGAAAAGAGGTATTTCCCACATGATGTTTGTTTTCTTCATTTGCCACTAAAACGTGCAGTGTCTCGTTTTCATCAAGGCCCAAAACCAAACGGCGGGCATCGTTCAGAGCGGCGGCGCTTTGGGTGTCCGACGGTGCGGGAATTGCTCGCGATTTCTTTGTTTCGTTCAGGTCGCGTCGCGACCAGTATTTGCTTGCGGTTTGATGGGAGAGAAAGATTCTTGGTGGGATCATGATGCTCCTTACTTTTTGACGGCATCATGACACGCGCCGCTATCAAAATCCCATCAAAATGGGCTGAATCGCTATCAAAAAGTTGACAAAAAGCTATCAAAGTCGAATTTTGCGGGTGCGACGGTGTGAATTTGCTGGTCAGCGTGCTCGTGAGCATGGCCGCTAGAGAGACGACGCAGCCAACCGCTTGCGAAGCTGGGTTGGCTTTTTTTGGCGTGGCGCAACGAGCGGAAAGGTTGGATATCGATTGTTTTTGCGGCTGTCGGCTCTTGGGGCGTGCGACTGGGTCGCCTTTTCGTTGAGATGCTGTGCGATTAGGCGGCTGTTCTTTTCATGCGTGCGGCGGGATTGACGTTCGTGCGGTCCCTAGAATTCAGTCGGGATAATCTCTGGGGTGTGGACGGGGATTGAGCCATCAAACGCGCTGTCTGATGAAAGATAGTAGTGGGGTTTGGGATTTGAGCGAATGTTTGTAGGTCGTTTCCGCTCTTTTCAGTTTCATGTTGTCGAAAAATCAGCGCTAAAACGCGCAAATCGACGGTACGGGGCAGTTCGGGGAGGACTTGTTGCTCCGCTTGCCTCCAGACGGTTTCTGCGACCTGGGGTTTTGCTGGGTGTCGTTGGCCTCGATGGCTTCGGACGCCCCTTTTCGCGCTTCCGACCTGCCCCGTACCGTTGATTTGTGCGTTTTCGGGACGAAAAAACGACAAGCTGGTTAAGAAGCAAGGAGGGCGGGAGCAAGGAAGCGCTGACGGGCACGGGAAGCAGGGAGGGACAGGCATGGGGGAGAACGGACGGGCGTGGGGAAGCGTCGGGCCGATTGGGGCGCTGCACAAAGCGGGTAAGACATGGTGAAGAAGCAGGTGGTGGAAGGGGCGGGTCGATTCGCCAAGCGGCCGCTAGATTGTGGGCAGGGGAAGGTCGGGGTAGGCTGCTGGACAGCGAGTCGCGCGGCAAGGGAAGGGGAAGAAACGCAGGTCCGTGGGTGTCTGCTTGCCGCGCCTCATCTCGCGGGCCGTCCCGAAGAAAGAAACGCAGGCTCGCAGGCGCCGACACAATCGTTCTGAAATAGTTCCGAGTTTGTTCCGAATAAGTTACAATTTCGCAATTTCTGACCTCATTTAGCCCCCAAAAATCGATTGTTCTGCTATCATTAGAACCTATTGTTTTTGCTTAAGTGTTATTGAATCGAGGTGACATTGTGGCTGAATCAGAAACGGGCGAATCCGCCGTTTCGAAGCAAGATGAAGCCATTTGCGCCGTCAGCCGCACATCGCGCCTTGGGTCAAGTTGTATCAACAGAGGGGTGCCTTCCGAAATGCGGGGGCGCCCCTCTGCTTTTCCGTGAATAAAGCCAGGTCGCGGCACATAATCCCACCCAACAAACTGTTTCCTGCCAATGCCGTAACGGCGGGAATGGAGATACAAAGCAATTATCGGAAACAAGGAAAAGAAAGGAAGATGCGAAAGACATGAAAGCAAGTAATGCAAACAAAGTCATCTCGGTTTTGCTGAGCGTTGCCATGTGCCCCATGATGGTGCCTACCGCAGCGTTCGCGGCCGACGACGGCGCAGCATCGGGTGCTTCCACCGCGGTCGAGCAGGCTCAGCCCGCCGATCAGGCAGAAGCCTCGGGCACGGGCGCAAGCTCGGGCAATACGCTTGCCGCGCAGTCCGAAACCGCGGGCGAAGCGGCAGCTGGCGAAGCGGCAGCACCTGCAGCCGAAGCGGCTGGCGAAGCGTCCGGCGCTGCGACTACTGCGGCCCCTGCAGCAGCTGGCGAAGCGTCCGGCGAAGCAGCGGATCCTGCGGCTGAAACCGGCGAAGAAGGTACCGAGGCGGCGATTGCGGAAGTTGGCGGCACGAGCTATCCCAGCTTGCAGGCGGCAATTGACGCTGCGTCGCGCAATGCAACGGTGAAGTTGCTGGCCGATACGAGGGAGAACGTCACAATCTCCACGTATGGCGTCACGCTCGATTTGAACGGTCACACGCTTAACGGCAGCACGGGCGAGCGCAAGCCAGCGCTGACCGTTACTGCTCGCGTCACCGTTATGGACTCTAGCGCAGCTCAGACGGGCACCATCATGCGTGAGGACACCTTTGAAAACTCTGGTGTTTCCTCCCACTACGTCATTGACGTCCAGGGCGGTGATAGTGGCTGGCTGTTCTTCCAGAGTGGCACCGTCAAGAACGATAGCGGCGCTGGTGGAACGAAGGGCGCGTCCCTTGTGCGCGTTGGCGACGACAGCAAGCCTGGTGTGCCGGGCCTGACCATTAGCGGTGGTACGTTCACGCAGGATAACTTCATTGTCCTTAAGTGCGACCATGGCAATCTTTACGTTAAGGGCGGTGAAATCAATTCCGCGAACAGCTACACGGTTCAAAACTGGAAGAATACTACCATCAAGGACAATGCGGTCATCAACGGTAACGTTTCGACGTGGACATACGATGGAGCGGGCTCCTCGCTTACGATTGCCGATGGCATCGTCAACGGTAACGTCGAATCGGTGACCTACGATGGCGTCGAGGGCAAACCGGCGAAGGTGGCAATCACGGGTGGCACCGTCAACGGTTCTCTTAAGACGGTTGACTACAGCACGGGTACCACTTCTAACGACCCCACAAAGGCAACGATCGAGGTCACGGCTGGTGCGTTCAGCGCCGATCCGTCCCGCTATCTGGTTGAAGGCTCCGCTGCTACCCCGAACGCCGACGGCACGTACGGCGTGGCAAAGGCCTACCTTGCTCAGGTTGGTGAAACCAGCTACTACACCATGGACGAGGCGCTCAAGGCTCAGACCGAAAATGGTGGCGTCATCACCATGCTGCGCGACTACACCACGGGTAGCACGTTCAACTCCGGAAGCATCGCTCGCGTGGTTGACCTGAACGGCCACACCTGGACGTGCACGGGAATCGATGCGAATTCCGCGGCGTTCGAAATCAATTATTCCGATGCGTCGCTTACGGTGAAGAACGGCAAGATTGTAAGTTCGCAGCTCATCGGTCTGATTCCGTCTGCCTCGGGCGGCACTATCACCTACAACAACTCTGCCCTTACGTTCGAGAACGTTGAGGCAAGCACCACCGCCACGAGCGGCATCGAGACGAACGGCAACAACGCGAACGACACCGTTGTCCTGAAGGACAGCACGCTCAACGTTCCCAACGGTTTTGGCATTTACTTCCCCAGCAGCGGAACGCTGACCATCGACAACTCCACGATCAACGCGAAGACGATGGGTGCGCAGGTGTGCTCCGGAAACCTGAACGTTACTGCTGGTAGCGCGATTACGGTGTCGGGCGACCCGGTTGAGAAGCTCGAGGGCGACGGCGCTATTCAGGACGGCGCGGCAATTTCCATTGTCAACCGCGCTGGCTACAAGGGTCTTGGCCAGATTGCCATCACCGGCGGCACCTTCACGGCGAAGGCTGGCAATGCAGCTCTTAAGGCCTACACCTGGGATTCTTCGGCGAAGCAGGAGTCGGCTTTCGACAACTCCGCTAAGACGGTCGCTGTTTCCGGCGGTACGTTCTCGGCTGCGGTTGCTTCCGATTTGTGCGCTGAAGGCTACGCACCTGTTGCGAACGCCGATGGCACGTATAGCGTAGCTGAAGTTGCTCCTGCGGCGGTTGCGGAAGTAAACGGCACGAGCTATCCTAGCTTGCAGGCTGCCATCGATGCAGCTCAGGACGGCCAGACCGTCACGCTGCTGACGGATGTGGCAGACTGCGGCAGCACCACCATCAGCAAGAACATCACGCTGGAGGGTAATGGCCACACTATTTCCGGCAATTCCAGCATCTCCGTGAATATGCCCGGTAATGCGACCGCGGATGTGACCATCCACAACGTGAACTTCAAGGATATTGCCAACAGCAATAAGCTTTCCGCATTCTACTTCTCCCAAGTCAAAGGCAAACTGACCATCACCGACTGCACCTTCGACAGCATCGAGTACGAGGCGATTCAAATCACGCCGATGGAGGGTGCGGAGATCAACATCAGCAACAACATGTTCAAGGCCAAGGCTGACGGCACGCAGGTGCGCCATATCCACATCGAGATGGCTTATGGTAGCGGATTTGACTGCGAGGGCCAGAACATCAAGCTGACGGTCACGGATAACCAGCTGCACGGCACTGTGAGCGGCGACGCCAGCATGGGCATCTGGTGGGTCGGCACCGACAGCACGCTGAAGGTGGACGGCAACTACATGGAGCACCCTGAGACGGTGTCCATCACGCTGGCGAACAGCGGTGTACGCTACAACAGAGGTGACCTTATCTACCCGGCGAGAAGCAAGGCAGATGTGGACGTGGATGACCTGATGCCCGCCGCCGTTGTGGCGGATAAGGCCAGCGGCGAATCCAAGATCCACGCGTACAGCTCCCTGGCCGAAGCCGTTGCGGCAGCTCAGGATGGCCAGACCGTGACCCTGCTGGCGGACGCCACCGAGGACGTGGCCATCAGCAAGAACATTACCCTCGATTTGGGCGGCAAGACCCTGACGAACACGAACGCTGGCAAGGCGACGCTGACCATCGCGAAGGGTGCTACGGCTACCGTGAAGAACGGTAACGTTATTGGTGGCACGGGCTACTACACCATCGATAACTACGGCACAGCCACGCTCGAAGATGTCACGGCTACGGCGGGCAACACGGATTCCTCTATGATTAGAAACGATGGCACGCTGACCATCGAGAGCGGTTCGTATTCGGGTGGTCTGAACGTTGTGAAGAGCGAGGAAGACTCGACGCTCACCATCAACGGTGGCAAGTTCGAGTTGAGCTATGCAACGTCGCAGGGTTATACCGGCGTTATTTATACCTACGGTAACGCGACGATTACTGGCGGTGAGTTTATTTGCAGCGCAGCTTATCTCAAATGGGCTCATCCGCAGTGTGTTGCGACCGGCATGGTGGAGGGGCATCCGTCTTCCACGAAGATTACGGGTGGCACGTTTACTAATACCTTCACGGATACGGTCCAGAACATATTCCATGGTGTTGGCAAAGCTACCAGCGATAACTTCGAAGTATCCGGCGGTACGTTCAATAAGGAGGTTTCCGAAGGCTATTGCGCCGATGGCTTCATTCCCACCAAGAACGCGGATGGCACCTATGGCGTCAAGGAAGGCCACTATGTTGCCCAGGTCGGCAGCAAGAAGTACGA
>CAKUDT010000013.1 GCA_934645125.1 uncultured Eggerthellaceae bacterium | reverse complement strand
CACGCAGGTGGAGAAGGTGCTTGTTTCTACGCAGCACGCCGAAGAAGTTGAAGTCGGTCAAATCTATGACGATTTGGTAGCGCATGTGATTAAGCCCGTTTTCCAGGAAGAAGGCGTCAAGGTTGCCGATGACCTGGAGATTTACGTGAATCCCACAGGCCGTTTCGTTGTGGGCGGGCCTATGGGCGACTCCGGTTTGACGGGCCGCAAGATCATTGTTGACACGTATGGCGGCATGGGTCGTCATGGCGGCGGCGCGTTTTCGGGCAAGGACTGCACGAAGGTTGACCGTTCGGCTGCATATGCCGCGCGCTGGGTTGCGAAAAACGTGGTTGCTGCTGGACTGGCGGATCGCTGCGAAGTGCAGATTGCTTACGCGATTGGCGTGGCACACCCGATTTCCATTATGGTGGACACGTTCGGCACAAATCACGTGGATACTCCCGTGATCGAAAAAGCCGTGGCTGAAGTCTTTGACTTGCGCCCGGGTGCTATCATTCGCGAGCTTGACTTGCGCCGTCCTATCTACCGCAAGACGGCTGCATATGGTCATTTTGGTCGTGAGCTTCCTGAGTTCACCTGGGAGAATACGAATCGCGTTGACGAGCTGCGCCAAGCGGCGGGGCTGTAGGATTTTGCCGCTTTGCTTGCATCTGTTGTTCTTGACATACCAACGCAATCGCTGGACGCGGCGTTTACCTATGCCGTTCCCCCTGCGATAGAACAGCTTGATTTAGTGGGGCGTGCCGTGGTGGTTCCTTTTGGGCCGCGGCGCGCCCTTGGCTTTGTGTTGGATACGTTCGACGATTCCGATGAGCGCGCTCAAGAACTTGAGCGTGCGAAAATCAAAGAGATATTCGAAGTGGCTTCCGAGCCGTTCTTTGATAGTGATGGCGCAGCATGCGCCCAGTTCATGGCGCATTATTATATTGCGCCGCTTTCATCGTGCGTTCGCTTGTTCGCACCCCCCGGTGGTGTGCCTCGCGTGATTCATCGTGGTGGTGCGTGGGTTCTTGAGCAGCCCGCTGTTGGCGAAGTTGATGACCGCTGGGCTACGCTTGGACCGCATGCAGAAGGCTTCGTGCCGCGCAAAGGCTCATATAAGCAAGAGGCCGTGCTTGCGGCGGTGCGTCGCGGAGACGTGCGTGTAAGCGAGCTCACGGCCGAATATGGTTCAGTTTCGTCGTGCTTGACCGCGCTGGAGAAAAAAGGTGTTGTAGTGGTGGAGCACCGACGCCGTTTTCGCGGACTTGCGAATCAGGATTCGTCGATTTTTCGCGTTGATGTGGAGAAACCGACCCTCAATGACCAGCAGCAACGCGCGCTTGATGTGGTATTTTCCGCCTATAAACGCAAGCAAGGCGAAGTTGTCTTAGTGGATGGCGTTACCGGTTCGGGCAAGACGGAAGTGTATTTGCGCGTTATCGAACGTGTTTTGGAGCAGGGGCAAAATGCCATTGTTCTAGTGCCAGAGATCTCGCTTACACCCCAAACGGTCGCGCGTTTTCGCGGACGATTCGGCGATCAAGTTGCCGTTATGCATTCGCGCATGAGCCAAGGTGAGCGCTTTGACCAGTGGGATTTTATCCGCTCGGGCCAGGCGCGCGTTGTGGTGGGCGCGCGCAGTGCGTTATTCACGCCGCTGCCGAACGTGGGCGCTATCATCATCGATGAAGAACACGAAGGCTCCTACAAGCAAGATAGCCAGCCGCGTTACCACGCGCGCACCGTTGCGTGCTGGCAAGCGGTGCGCAAGGGGGCTGTTGTGGTGCTGGGTTCGGCCACGCCTTCTCTGGAGGCGCTTCACGAATGCGAAGAAAATGCGTTGTGGCATAAAGTTGACCTGGGACAACGTGCAAACGGACGACCTATGCCGCGCATCGATGTTGTGGATATGGCAAAGGAATTTTCGGCGGGGCATCGCTCGATGTTCTCCCGTCCGCTTATCGGCGCGCTGCGCGAGACGCTTGAGTGCGGTCAAAAAGCGGTTCTTATGCTCAATCAGCGCGGCTTCGCGAAATTCCTGCTCTGTCGCGATTGTGGTTTTGTGCCCACCTGTGATTCGTGTTCAACATCGCTGACGTACCACGAAGAGGGCGGAAGCTGCATTTGCCATCATTGCGGGCACGCTGAACCTGCGCCCGCGGTGTGCCCTAAATGCGGAAGCCCGTACCTGAAGAAATTCGGCGCAGGTACACAGCGCGTTGAGTCGGAGCTTAAGGCGCTTATCGCGGGTTTTGGGGAAGAATTTGCCGATGTTGCCGTGGTGCGCATGGATGCCGACACCACGAAAACGAAAGGCGCACATCAAAAGCTGCTTGAGAGCTTTGTGCAGGCACCGCGCGCGGTGTTGCTGGGCACACAGATGATTGCGAAGGGACTGGACTTCAACGATGTGACGCTCGTGGGCGTCATCAACGCGGATACCACGTTGCATCTTCCTGATTTTCGCGCCTCAGAACGTACGTTTGACCTGATAGAGCAAGTAGCGGGTCGTGCGGGGCGCGCGGAACTTCCCGGACGCGTAATCGTTCAGACCTACGATGCAACCACGCCCGCCATTCGTGCGGCGGCGCATTACAGCCGCGAGCTTTTGCTGGAAGACGAGCTGCCGAAGCGTGAGCTTTTGGGGTATCCGCCTTTTGTGCGCATGGCAAACATCCTGGTCTGGGGCCAAAACGAGGCGCGGGTAAGGGAAGAGGCGCAGCGCCTTTCCGACCAGATTCAAGCGGCTATCGGGCTATTCAGCCAAGAGGACGTATCGGTTCTTCCTGCTGCGCCGTGCGTGCTGGCAAAGCTAAAGAAAATGCATCGCTGGCATATCGTGGTGTCGTGCGCGCCTGATTTCGACCTGCCTGCGTTGCTTGAGCCGTTCTTCCGCGCGCGAAAACCAAGTGAATGTGTTCGTGTCTCTATTGACATTGACCCCCAAAGTTTACTATAATGCATAGTTCGTATAACTGTGCCTTGATACAGGCTTGAATGCGTGTGCCATTTTCACGGCGAAAGGAAGCTAACGTGCCACGAGTCTCTAAGAAATCAGAAAACCACAACAAGGAAATCGAAGCAGAGCAGGCAGTACAACAGAATGCAGATGCTCTGACCGACGACGATGCGGTAGCTGAATCGGCTGCCGATTTTATGCCGGTTGACGACGATATCCTTGCCGTGGAATCGGAGTCTGAGAAAAACGATGGCCCCCAGCCCGGCGAGGAAACCGACGACGAGCTGCTTGAAGGCATTCCCGAGGAAGAGCTGAAAGCCGTTTCTGACGTTGCGCTTCCCAAGGTGAGCAATCGCACGCGTCACGTGGCAAAAGCGCGTAACCATCGCAGTGGCGATGGCGGCGTGACCATGCTCACGGGCGACCCTGTTCGCATGTATTTGAAGGAAATCGGCCGCGTTCAGCTGCTTACCGGTCCGCAGGAAATCGATCTTGCTATGAAGATCGAGGCAGGCGTGGAAGCCGCTGCGCAACTTGATGCCGCTGAAGAGCAGGGCATTGAGCTTGATCGTCGTGAGAAGCGTCGCCTGTCCCGTATCGAAGCGGTGGGTATTGATGCAAAACAGCAGCTTATCGAGGCAAACTTGCGCCTTGTTGTTTCTATTGCAAAGCGTTATGTGGGCCGCGGCATGCTGTTTTTGGACCTTATCCAGGAAGGCAACTTGGGTCTGATTCGCGCTGTTGAGAAATTCGACTACAAGAAGGGCTTCAAGTTCTCCACGTATGCTACGTGGTGGATTCGCCAGGCCATCACGCGCGCTATTGCCGATCAGGCACGCACGATTCGTATTCCCGTGCACATGGTTGAGACCATCAACAAGCTCGTTCGCGTGCAGCGCCAGCTTCTGCAGGAGCTGGGCCATGAGCCTTCCGCGGAAGAAATTGCCGAGCGCATGGACATGACGCCCGAGCGCGTTTTGGAGATTCAGAAAATCTCGCAAGAGCCTGTTTCGCTGGAAACGCCTATTGGCGAAGAGGAAGATAGCCAGTTGGGCGACTTCATTGAAGACGATGCCGCCGTTGCGCCGCCCGATGCCGCAAGCTACGTGCTGATGCGCGAAAAGCTCAACGAAGTGCTTGATGAGCTGGCTGATCGCGAGCGCAAGGTCATTAGCTTGCGTTTCGGTTTGGAAGACGGTCACCCGCATACGCTCGAGGAAGTGGGCCGCGAGTTCGGTGTTACGCGTGAGCGTATTCGCCAGATTGAAAGCAAGACGCTTGCGAAGCTTCGCCATCCGTCTCGCTCGAGTTCGCTTAAGGGCTTTTTGGAGGAATAATCGGTGGAAGAAAGCATTGCGCTTGATACCCCGCAGTTTACGATTGGCGTCCCTTCCTTGGATGGGGGCGCCAATCCCTCTATTGCGGTGCATGAAAAGAATAGCGATCAGTTTGCCGCGCGTTTGCGCAAGATGTTTAAGTTGCGCCGGAAATGGGCGAAAAAGACGGGTGTGAACTGCTATCGCGTCTACGATGCCGATTTGCCCGACTACGCCGCTGCAATCGATATCTATGAGTGCACGGATGCGCTCGATGATCCCGCGCGTGATTTTGCCGAGCCGGGCGAGCGATTCCTCTACATTGCGGAATACCAGGCGCCTTCCTCGATTGACCCGCAGCGTGCGGCGCGCCGGCTTGCCGATATTTTGGCCATTGCTCCTGCGGTGTGCGATGTACTGCCCGAAGATGTTTTCTGCAAGCAGCGTAAGCGCGAGAAGGGCGGTGCGCAGTACTCCGAGAACTATGATTCGTTCACGTTTTGCACGCGCGAAGCCGGTATGCGCCTTGAAATCGATTTAGGCGCTTACCTTGATACCGGGTTGTTCCTTGATCATCGCGATACGCGCTTCATGGTGGGCGAAATGTGTGCGGACAAACGTTTCTTGAACTTATTCGCGTATACGGGTTCGTGTACGGTGCAGGCAGCTGCGGGTGGCGCAGCTTCTACAACAACGGTAGACCTTTCTCAGACGTATTTAGACTGGGCGCGCCGGAATATGGCGCTGAATGGCTTTACGGGCTCGCAGCACGTTTTTGAGCGCTCTGATACGCTTTTGTGGCTACGCAATGCGCACCAAAAGAAGCTTGTTTTCGATGTGGCGTTCGTTGATCCTCCCACGTTTTCAAACTCCAAAGCCATGAAGGGAACGTGGGACGTGCAGCGCGACCACGTGGAGCTTCTGCATTTAGTGTCTGACGTGTTGGCACCCGATGGCACGATTGTGTTTTCGTGCAATTTGCGCAATTTCAAGATCAACGAAGAAGCGCTTTCTGGTTTGGGCTTGATTGTGGAAGATATTTCAGCGCGCACGATTCCTGCCGACTTCGAGCGCAATGCGAAGATTCATAAATGCTACCTTATTCGGAAAGCGTAATTTGCGGCGCAGGAAAGGTGCTTGCATCTGTCGCTCCCTGCAAGTCGGAATCGGCGATTTCTGCAGTGTGGGGGAGACGCGTTTAAGGGGTTGTTCGATTAGTTCGAAAAAAGTTGAAATTACCCCTTGCGTTGAATTTTGGTTCCTGTATAATATCCACTTGCGCGATACGAAAGCGCGGTTGATTCCTCGGTAGCTCAATTGGCAGAGCATCCGGCTGTTAACCGGAGGGTTGTAGGTTCGAGTCCTACCCGAGGAGCCATTTTAAATATGAAAGCCGTTCCCCTGAACGGCTTTTTTCATAAGATGCTTCTTTTTGGGCCCGTAGCTCAACGGTGGAGCAGGGGACTCATAATCCTTTGGTTGTCGGTTCGAATCCGGCCGGGCCCACCACCTCCCAAATTCTTATCCACACGATACGCGTGCGTTTTTATGCGCCCCTGTGCCACTTTCGCGGAAATTCTTCTTGGGGTTCTTTTGTGCGTTGGAGCCGCATTTAAACTTGCATTGACTCAAAAACAAAAGCAGGGGGCCGCAAACGCGACCCCCCTGAAATACCTTTGACGTAATTTGCAGCTTTTATTATTGTGCTTTGGTTGGCAACGCGTTCTCGTGCAGTAATTCAGCTTCCTCTTGTTCATCGGCTGCTTCAAGTTGCTCCGCTTTCTTGACTGCAAGCAGCATAGCGAATGCAATTGCGCAAATGCCGGCTGCCAGCTTGCCTACCATAACGGGGACAATCAGCGATGGCTGCCAGTTCGCGGTAAAGGAAAGATGGTCGCCGAATAGAAACGCGCAGCATACAGCAAACGACATGACTATAACCTTATCGCGTGCTTTTAGGTCCTTTACCATGGAAAGCGCAGCCAAGACGTTGGCAGATGCCGCCAAAAGACCCGCTGTTGCATCGGCGGAAAGCCCGACGAGTTTACCCAAAGCGCCCAGGGGCTTAGCCAAGTATGCTTTGATGAGCCAAACCATGGGGAACGCACCGCACAGCATCATGCCAATAGCGCCTGCGACTTCCAGTGCGCGCATGACATCGGGATCGCCTTCGCTTGCGATGATCGGTTCAAAGCCAAAACCGCCGAAGATTGTGGTGAAAATACCAGTGAAATATTCGATAACCACCAGCACAAAGATAAGTTTAAGAGCTGCTTCCATTGCACGTCCGAAAATTATGAAGCCCTTAATCATGGCATCGGGCTTGAATTTCAGGCCAAGCGCCAGTACAACGCAGAAAATAATAAGCGGAATAAGGTTTGCGCCAATGGTTCCCCATTGCAGCGCTAGCTGGTATGTAGCTTCTGCGTTTGTCGAGCAATACGCGCGAATCATGGGGTCGGATACGGCGATAATTGCGCTTGCAACGAATACACCGATAGGAATGGCCAGAAGCCCGCTCATAACACCCAATGCCAGATACTTGCGATCTTTTACTTGCAGCATTTTTAGCGCAACGGGAATCGTGAAAACAATGGTCGCGCCCGCCATATAGCCCGTGGTCATTGCCATAATCCAGCTTTCGCGTGTGGAGGCAAGGGCATCGGCCAGCTGGTATCCGCCCATGTCAACGGCGATAATTGTGGTTGCGGCCATAGCGGGGTCCGCACCAACAAGCTCGTACAAAGGACCGAACACGTTTCCTACGAACGCCGTTAAGTAAGGTGCGGCGGCCATAATGCCTGCAACGGGTAGGAAGATAGGACCAATGGAGTCGATGCCTGCAACAAATTCCTGTCCAAGCTCGCTTTCTGGTTTAATGATAGAGGCAATGCAACCGACGAGCGCGCATGCCATAATGATATAGACGACAATAGTTCCGATGATTTCCATAAACGTATGATTCCCTTCGCTATTTCTCTTGCTTTTCGTAGAGCTCAAGTGCCACGCATGAGAAGTCTTTTGCGTAGCGGTGCCATAATTCAAGCCAGTCTCCCACTGAATCGCCTTCCGATTCTTTGTAAAGTGCCCACACGAACCAGTAGAAGCCAGAGATTGCCACATAAGCTAGACAGTGGCGCATTTCCTTTTCCGAGGGAGCCCGTCCAAAGTAGCAAGTAATAGCATCTTTTGCCTGTTCCAGGTTGTAATCGGAGCAGCAGATGAACGTTCCTAAATCGGAGGCATAGTCGGACATGGCGGAGTATTCCCAGTCAATAAGCGCCATGTAGCCATCTTTCACCAAAAAGTTCGGCGCGTAAAAGTCGTTGTGGCAAAGGCAGAGCGGTACGTTATCCGAACGAACGAAAGCTGCAAGTCGATTGATATCGCTATGAAGTGCATCGAAGTCGTCGTGCTGCAAACAGGTCGGACGGTCTTTTAGCAGCGTTATGATTTCTTGCGCTTTTTGGAATACGTCGAACGTCCATTGCGAGTGCGCGCCGCTCTTATGCAAACGACGTCCCAGCTGCAAGGCGCGCTCGACCTGATCGCGATTGTGGTAATCAAGCTCTTTGCAATCTGCAACAAAATGGGATATTTTCCATCCATTTTGGGGATCTTGATAGATGAAGGTATCGTCAATACCCAGTTCGCGGGCGATATTTTGCGAAAAAGCCTCTGAATCTCGATTTATGATTTCTTCGGTTCCCGCGCCAGGTTGGCGATATACGTATTGATTTTTTTTGATGGTGAAACAAAAGGAGCGATTGGTCAAGCCTGCTTCAAGGGGGAAGATGTTGCTAATTTCGTTTCTTGCGCAGGAAAGAACCGCGCAGATATTGTCGAGCATGTTCGGATCAACGCACGGCTTGTTTGTGCCGTCATGCTCATTTTGCAAGATCGGTGCGCTTTCTTGCGGTGTCATGTTTTCTCCTTCGGGGTGAGACTTCGTTTTCGGCGCCAACAAAGTTCAGATCATTTATGCCGCCTTCTTTTTTCAGCTTATTTTCAGCTATTTTTAAGCCAGGATTCAGCATATGTTCATTGTTTATAGTAATTTCACATTTTGTGAACGCACTTTAAGCGCTGAACCTAGCTTTGGGTCAAGAAAAAATAATTACTTTTTTCATGCCTTTTTCCATGGTTTCTTTCGTACGCCGTCGCCGAATAAAAAACGGTGTGTCAGTATGTATCGGTTACGTTGTGACAGAAATCGGCTAAGCTGTGTTGTTGAGATAATTATTCAGAATCAGAGAGGATGCTTCATGGGCGGCTTTTTTGGGGCAACATCGCATCGCGATGTAAGTTTGGATGTGTTTTTCGGCGTAGACTACCACTCTCATTTGGGAACGAAACGGGCTGGCATGTGCAGCTGCCGTGCGGATGGCGGTTTTGAGCGCGAGATCCACTCCATTGCAAACACGCCGTTCCGTACGAAGTTCGAAAACGATCTGGATAACTTTGCAGGCTCGGCTTGCATCGGTTGCATTTCCGATAAAGACCCGCAGCCGCTTATTGTTCGCTCCCACCTGGGGCTTTTCGCGCTGGCATTCACGGGCATCATCAACAACAAACGTGCTTTGACCGATGCGTACCTTGATGACAAGCATCATCAGTTCACCGCTATGAGCGATGGCGGCGTGAATGACGTGGAGCTTATCGCCGCGCTTATCAACCAGAAAGACACCATGCTCGAAGGCATCATCAACGCACAAAACGCCGTTGAAGGCACGGTCACGCTCATGATCATGCAAGAAGATGGCTCTATTCTGTGCGCACGCGATATCATGGGCCGCCTTCCCATTCTTCTGGGTAAAGACCCCGATGGTTATGCGATTTCCTTCGAGTCCTTCGCGTATCAGAAGCTTGGTTACCAGGACGAATACGAGCTTGGCCCGGGCGAAGTGGTCAAAGTGACTGCCGATGGCTACGAAACGCTCAAAGAGCCTGGTACTGATATGAAGATCTGCGCGTTTTTGTGGAGCTACTACGGTTATCCGAACTCTACGTACGAAGGCGTGAACGTTGAAGTCATGCGTTATCGCAACGGCGCCATTATGTCGCGCGACGAAGAAGCCGCCGGCGTGCGCCCCGAAGTCGATTACGTTGCCGGTATTCCCGATTCGGGTCTGCCGCACGCTATTGGCTACGCGCAGGATTCGGGCATGCCGTTTGCGCGTCCGTTCGTGAAATACACGCCCACGTGGCCACGTTCCTTCATGCCGGGAAATCAAGCGCTGCGCAACAGGGTCGCCCACATGAAGCAAGTGCCCGTGCATGACCTGATCATGGACAAGAAACTCCTGTTTGTGGACGACTCTATTGTACGCGGCACTCAGCTGCGCGAGACCGTGGAGTTCCTGTACGAGAACGGCGCGAAGGAAGTGCACATGCGCTCTGCGTGCCCGCCCATTATGTACGGCTGCAAATATTTGAGCTTCTCCACGAACAAGTCCGATATGGATCTTATCGCGCGCCGCAAGGTGCAAGAGCTCGAAGGTGACGAGGGTCAGAAGCACTTGGATGAGTATTCCGATGCCTCCACCGAGCGCGGTAAGTGCCTTTTGAAGTCCATCTGCGAAGAGATGAAGTTCGATTCGCTGCGTTATCAGTCGCTCGAAGGCCTGCTTGAGGCCATTGGCCTGCCGCCCGAGAAGGTGTGCACGTACTGTTGGAGCGGCAAAGAGTAGCGCGCAAGCGTTGTTGACATAAGGAGTTTTCGTTCATGCTCAAAAAATGGGAAGACCTTCCCGCCGAAATGCGTTGTCCCGCGGTTCGGGAATATTACGACATACTCGCGAAGAGGCGCGGGGGTATTTTCGCAAAACGCCTGTTCGACATCGTGGTGGGACTTGTGGTGTTCCTGATTCTGTGCATTCCGATGCTCGTCATCGCCATCATGATCAAGCTTGATTCCGAAGGCCCCGTTTTCTATCGGCAAGAGCGCGTGACAACGAACGGGAAGCATTTTCGCATCCATAAGTTCCGTACCATGGTGGCGAATGCCGACAAGATAGGCACAGCGGTCACCGTGGGCGGCGATGCGCGCATCACGAAAGTGGGAGCGAAGTTGCGCGACCATCGTCTTGATGAGTTTCCCCAGGTCTTTGATGTGTTATCGGGGAATATGAGTTTTGTAGGCACGCGTCCGGAAGCCGTGAAGTACGTTGAGAAATACACTGACGAGATGAAGGCAACCCTGCTTCTTCCTGCGGGTATCACCTCTGAAGCGTCGATTCGTTACAAGGATGAGGCGCAGCTTTTAGATGCGGCGACCGATGTTGACGATGTGTATATGAACGAAGTGCTGCCCGAGAAAATGAAGTACAACTTGGAGAGCATTCGTCATTTCAGCTTCTGGGGAGATATCGCCACGATGTTTCGCACGGTTGCCGCAGTTGCGGGCAAAGAGTATCAATAAGCGTTTACCAGCGGTTTTGCTTTCTGCGGTGTGTTTTGGCACCAAGGGGAAGTGCGAGCTGCAGCATAAAGGATAGGCAGGCGATCAAGCGATGGAGAATGAAACACGCAACGCGTTGAGCGTGGGTGCCGCAAAAGGGGCGGGGTGCCATTCCGCCTATGAAGGTGCGCGCATGACGGGCGCCCAGGCGGTCATTGCCGCACTGGAGTGCGAAGGCGTTACGCATGTGTTTGGATACCCGGGCGCTCAAGCCATTGCCATGTACGATGCTTTGTATGACTCGCGGCAGATCACGCACGTGCTTGCGCGTCACGAGCAGGCCGCCGTTCACGAAGCCGATGGTTTCGCGCGCGCCACGGGAAATGTTGGTGTTGTTCTGGTTACCAGCGGCCCTGGCGCAACTAACACCGTTACGGGAATCGCAAATGCATACCTGGACAGCATTCCGCTGGTCGTTATTACCGGTCAGGTGCCTACGAGCGTTATCGGCACGGATGCGTTCCAGGAATCTGACACAATGAGCATTACCATGCCGGTGGTAAAACACAGCTTTCTGGCGCAAAAAGCAGCGGATTTACCGCGCATCATTCGCGAAGCGTTCCATATTGCCATTACGGGCCGACCGGGCCCGGTGGTTATCGATGTTCCTTCGGACATTGCGGGCCAAGAGCTCGTATTTGCCTATCCCGCGAAAGTCAATATCCCGTCGTATAAGCCAACGTATAAGTGCAATGCAAAGCAAGCGAAGGCGGCGGCCGCATTGCTGCAAGAAGCGCAACGACCCATTATCCTTGCAGGTGGCGGCGTGATTTCTTCGGGTGCGCAAGATCAGTTGCAAGAAATCGCGCACCTTTTGCAAGCGCCTGTTGCGCTCACCCTTATGGGAAAGGGCGCATTCCCCGCAGCCGACCCGCTGAACTTGGGCGCTGTTGGCATGCATGGTTCGGCGCGTTCGAACACGGCATTGATGAGTGCGGATGTGCTTTTGGCGGTGGGCACGCGCTTGTCGGATCGCGTGACGGGCGCTATGAGCGCGTTTGCACCTCACGCAAAGCTCATTCACGTTGACATCGACCCTGCTGAAATCGGCAAGCTGCGCGAAGCCGATGTTCCCATTGTGGGCGATGCGCAAGCGGTTTTATCAGGGCTTTTGTCTCAATTGAAGAAGAAGGATTCCAAAGCGCGTACGCAAGCATGGCTCGAAGAGCTGTCGGCGCTGCCGTGTTTCAACGACGCTGCGCGCGCGGTTTGCACGGAAGCGGCGGCGCGTGCGGCATTTGCGGCATCCGAAGCGGACGAGGCTCCCGAGGCACCCGAAGCGGGCGAGGCTCCCCTGGAAAGCGGCGCAGCAGCCGCGACCCGCCCGGAAGCTGAAAGCAGCACGCAGCACATCACGCCCGCGAGCTGCATGAGCCTGCTTGGTCGCGTGCTCGATGCGCAAGAAGCGGCAGGGAAGCGCACTATCGTGACCACCGAAGTGGGCCAGCATCAAATGTGGGCGGCGCAGTTCCTTTCTCGTTCCGTTCCGCGTAGCTTCCTATCAAGCGGCGGTTTGGGCACCATGGGTTTCGGCTTTCCTGCGGCGATTGGTGCTGCGCTTGCACACCCTGACGCGCAGGTCGTATGCATTGCGGGCGATGGGTCGTTCCAGATGAACGTGCAGGAGCTTGCCACCGCGCGTGCGTATGGCGCTGCCGTGAAAGTTATGATCATCGATAACGCCTGCTTAGGCATGGTGCATCAGTGGCAGCAATTTTTCTACGAGGGGCGCTATTCCCAAACCGAGCTCCATTACAACCCCGACTTCGTGGCGCTTGCGCAGGCTTATGGCTGGCAGGCAAAGCGCGTTCAAACGCAAGAGGAGCTGCAGGTGGCGCTCTCGGAAGTGCTCTCAAGTACCGAGCCGTTCTTGCTTGACGTTGTTGTGCCATCATCGGAAAACGTGATGCCTATGGTTGTTCCCGGCGGAACGCTGCTTGAACACGTTTGTCCTGGTAATGGTACAGGCAATGCTGTTCAGGAAGGGGAGTAGCATGGATACCTCCAAGCATGTTCTTACGCTTCTGGTGGATAACGAGCCGGGCGTTTTGCAGCGCGTCGTTGGCCTTATCTCGCGCCGTGGCTTCAACATTGAAAGCTTGTCGGTTGGTCCCACGGAAAACCCCGCGTTATCGCATATCACGCTTGTGGCGCTGGGCGATGAAGTGTCCTTTGAACAGATTGCAAAGCAGCTGCATAAGCTGGTGCCTGTTCATAAGATCACCGATTTATCGGGCGCGAACGCCATTGTGCGCGAGTTGGCCCTGTTCAAGGTTGAGGCGCTGCCGGAAAAGCGCGGTGAAATCATTCAAATTGCGAACATTTTCCGCGCGAAAATCGCCGATTTAGGCAGCGATTCGTTGACTATCGAAATTACGGGCGAAGAAGGAAAGCTCAAAGGGCTGGAAGATCTTTTGCGTCCATACGGCATAAAGGAAATTGTCCGCACGGGTAAAATCGCCCAGGCGCGCAACGAGAAATAGTCCCACCTCTTCTTCGTTTTCGTGCACGCCAACGCTAATCCGCGCCGTTTAAAGGGTGTCTTTTGCGCGCGGGTGCTCTTTTGCTTGCTTGTGCCGTACAATAGACGTGCAATATGACGTTTTCGCAATCGGCTTCCTAAGGAGTAAAATCATGACGCGTGTGTACAATTTCTCTGCCGGTCCGGCAATGCTTCCCGAAGAGGTTTTGAGGGAAGCGGCGCAAGAAATGCTCGATTACAAGGGCACGGGCACGTCCGTCATGGAGATGAGCCATCGATCGAAGGCGTTCGACACCATTATCACCGAAGCGGAGCAGGACCTGCGCGACCTTGTTGGCATTGGCGATGATTACGAAGTCATGTTCTTGCAGGGCGGCGCTTCGCAGCAGTTCGCGGCTGTCCCT